>JASHRI010000170.1 GCA_030037435.1 Candidatus Acidiferrales bacterium
TCGATTGTATTTCACGAGTTGAGCCACAGCGTGGTGGCGAAGCACTACCACATCCCCGTGAGATCCATCACCCTATTTGTCTTCGGAGGCCTCTCGCGAATTGAACAAGACCCGCCGAAAGCCATGCAGGAATTCAACATTGCGGTCGCGGGACCGCTTGCAAGCCTATTTCTAGCCGGATGCTTTTGGTTGATCGAACATTTCGTTCATGCCGGGGAGATGGTTACTGCAGCGGCGTACTGGCTTGCGTGGATCAACCTGGCTCTCGCAGTGTTCAATTTGGTGCCGGGATTCCCGCTGGACGGCGGCCGCATATTGCGAGGGATTGCATGGGGCACCACGGGCAACTTCATGCGGGCTACGCAGATCGCGTCCTCGGCTGGCCGCTTCTTCGCTTACCTGCTGATTTTGCTGGGCATCTGGCAGGCGCTCACAGGCAACTGGATCGACGGATTGTGGATGGCGTTTATCGGCTGGTTCCTGCTGGAGGCTGCGAAGGAAAGCTTTGCACATGTGGCCATCCGCAGCACGCTCGAGGGCGTTCGGGCCGAAGACATCATGGCGCGCGACATCCCTACCGCGCAGCGGAACATGTCGATCGACGAATACATTCATGAAGTGCTGCGGACCGGCCGGCGATGCCACATCGTTACCGGCGGCGATGCCCCCTCGGGATTAGTGACGCTGCAATCCGCCAAATCCATTCCACGAGACGAGTGGGCGACAACGTCGATTCAGGCGGTGATGGTGCCGATCGACAAAGTTCACTCAGCATCGGCTGAAGAGCCGGCGCTGCAAGTGCTCGAGCGAATGCAAGGCGCGGACATCAACCAAATGCCGGTGGTCTCTGACGGTCACATTGTGGGCATGATCGGACGAGATGCGATTCTTCGCGTGCTGCAAACGCGGCTTCAGGCTGGGCATTTCGCCCCGTCGCATTAATGCGCTTCTCCCGCCACGCCTGGACGGTGATTGTTTGCGCGCTGCTCTCGTGCGGTCTGATCGTCGCGGCTGCACCGCAAGGAAAACTTCGACCGGTGCCCGGCGCCAGACATTCGGCGGCCACCCTGAAGCAACCTCCGCCTGAAGTACCGCCTGTGAATCCGTACGTCGGCGCAATTCGCGAAAACAATCTGGGAATCGCGCTGATGGAACGCCATCAGTTTTCCGAAGCACTGGGCAAGTTTCAAACCGCGTGCATCATGAATCCGCAGTCAGACACCGGCTGCGTGAATATGGGCATCGCGCTACTCCACATGAACCAATACGATGACGCCCGCACCGTGCTAACCAAGTCCGCCGAGCGCGATCCCAAAAGCTCCAGGGCTTGGTTTAACCTGGCGCTGCTAGAACAAGCGGAGGGCCACAACGAGGCAGCGATGGACGATTTCAGCAAGGTCGCCGCCCTAGATCCGAACGATGCCGAAACTCAATATTTTATCGGCGCTCTTTACGCTGACCAGAAGCAATACCCCCAAGCGATCGTGGCATTCGGGCGTGCTGTTCAGCTCGATCCTTTTCTGGCAGCAGCCGAATTTGGGCTGTCGCAAGCCGATGCACAAACAAGCGACACAGATGGAGCGCTCGCGCACCTAAATCGAGCGAACCAGCTGACATTGGCACATCTCGCGGCACCCTCAGACACCGGGTATGGCGATCAAGGAAAGTATTCTCTGGCACAGGAGATGCGCGTGGTCGCCGAGCCTGCACCCGCCCCCCTTCCGGTGCACTTCATTGACGTGACCGCTTCGTCCGGTC
Organism: Candidatus Acidiferrales bacterium; assembly: GCA_030037435.1. Classification (GTDB taxonomy): domain Bacteria; phylum Acidobacteriota; class Terriglobia; order Acidiferrales; family UBA7541; genus Palsa-295. The sequence goes on from JASHRI010000170.1 coordinate 1,759, forward strand.
TTCTGGCCGCAAAGATTGTCGAGCCTCGCGCACGCCAGGGACAGAATCGCCGACGCGGCAAACCAGACCCGTTACCTGCAGTCGCGCCGGCACCCGCTGCGGGCCACCTTTCGGACTTTCTCGGCAGCGGTGCATGCGTCTTCGATTTCGATGGCGACGGTCGGCCTGACATATTTCTCGCCGACGCAGACGGGCAGGGACATCCCGCGCTTTACCGAAACATCGGGCATGGCAAGTTCGAGGACGTGACTCGCGCCTCAAAACTCACCTTTTCAGGCGCAGTACTGGGCTGTGCCACGGGCGACTACGATAATGACGGCCACACGGACCTTGCGGTCAGTATGGATAACGGCCTCGCCTTGTTTCACAACGAAGGCGACGGCACGTTCGCCGACGTGACCGATACGGCGGGCATCAGCTCCAGCGGGCTCGCGCTCGGCCTCACATTTATCGACTACGACCACGACGGCAATCTCGACCTATACTCGACGCGCTTTAATGATTTCCCGCTCGATGACACGTCGCAGCCATTCCTGTTTCCGGCCGACAACGCTGTGCCCGGAAACGTTCTATGGCGCAACGGCGGCAGCGGTAAGTTCGTCGACCGGACCAAGCAGACCGGCATCGGCGGCGAAGCTCCCTCGATCGGTGCAATCGCGAGCGACGTGAACAACGACGGCGCGACCGATTTGGTGGTCACCGGATGGGAGAAAGCACCTGTCGTGTATCTGAACAATCGAGATGGAGCTTTCCAAGCCACTTCGCCGTGGGCTGCGGAGATGCCCGGCCCGGCCGCAGGCGCGGTCGCTCTTGATTTCGATCACGATGGCTGGATGGACCTGGCTTTCACGCATTGGAGCCAGCCGGGTTTGAGCCTGTGGAGAAACGTCGACGGAAATTCGTTCGTGCCGGTCACGCTGCCGAGCCCCGGGTGGATGAGGGGCTGGGGAATCGCAGCCGTAGACTACGACAACGACGGTTGGGTCGATCTGGTGGCCGTTGGCGACACCTTTTCAGGCGAAGGCCGCATCACGCTGCTCCGCAATGAAGGAGGCAATGGTCATGGAGGACACAACGGATTTCGCGACGTCACCCATGAAACTGGGCTCGACAGAATCGTGCTCCACAATCCGCGCGCTGTCATCCCCTTCGACGCGAACGGCAATGGCTCGATGGATCTGCTGATCACGCAGAATCATTTACCGCCGGTTTTGCTTGAAGACGACGGCGGAAATCAAAACGACTGGTTGCAAATCTCACTGGCTGGCGATCCGGACAACAAAGCCGGCGTGGGCACGGAAGCCGACGTCTGGTGCGGCGCAGAGAAACAGCATTTCGAGATTTCGGGCTCATCTGGCTATCTGGGGCAGGGCCCCGCTCAGATTCACGCAGGGCTGGGCGCGGCAGGTGAGGTCGACGTCCTTCGCCTGCTTTGGCCCAGCGGCATTCTGCAAGACGAAATGGAAATTTCCGGCGCGCAAAGAATCTCAATTGCAGAGGCTGATCGACGCAGCGCTCAGTGACCGCCGTCAACCTTGAGGTGCTCCGCCGCATGGTATTCTAAGACTAGGCAAATAGGACCTCGGCCGGCGTGATCGCCCATGCAAAGCACCTTGCGATCCACCGCATACCTGAGGCAAACCACTAGATCGTCCACAAACCCTCGCGGGAAATGATCGAGGTTATGCGGCGCTTCCTGCGATCATCCGAAGGCTAACGATATCGATGTACTGCTCAGATACACAACTTGTCTGCGTCGAGCGAAGCGTGCTACTTTCGCCTTCGTTTCGAGCGGTTTGCAGCCGCTCGTTCCACCATGTCATCCTCCAAATCCGATAGGGCGAAGCCAGGCGTGGCCGAACACCAGCCCGTTTTTTGGCGTGTTGAGGGCAGCCTGCTCAACCTGACGGCGGTCCGTCCCGTCGGTTTCTTCAGCTGGAACGCGCAGACGTTTCTCGGGCGATGGGCGCGGCGCGGATCGATGGGCATCCTGGCTTTGGCGCGGCCCTTCCTTTACGCGACGCACCGCGTGTTCGCCACGCGATTGCTCCACACAGTGCTCCGGGGCGAGAGCCGCGACCGACTGGATCTACTTGGCGAGGAGTTCTTCCACTATCACCTTGAACCTAGGCTAAAACAACGCGGCGTCGAGAAATTGAGTGAGGTAATCGCTGCGGGCGGCGACGTCGTGCTGGTCAGCCAGGGGCTTGATCACATCATGCGTCCCCTGGCCAAGCATCTGGGTGTCGCGCGAATTGTCTCGAACCGACTGGAATTTCGCGATGGGCTTGCCACCGGCCGCCTGCTCGATCCGGTGATTCGCCCCCGAGGCACCTTCGCGAAGCTGCATGGGCATCGCCCAGACGGCAGGATTTCACGCGAACAGCTTGTGCGCGACCTCGGCTTTACCAAAAGGCCCGCGGCACTGGAAGAATCGATTCGACCAGCCGAGCGCACGTTGCCGAAGATCCAAGTCCCAGTCGTGCGGTTCGATTCAAGAGGGAAGGGATCAGCGCTGTCCGTTCGCACCGCGCTGCGTGGAAAGCACATTTTGCTGATTGGCGGCACCGGATTCATCGGGAAAGCGTGGTTGGCAAATTTGCTCAGCGCGGTGCCAGAAATCGGCCGAGTCTCTCTCCTCATTCGCAGCCATCGCTCAGCCACAGCGCTCGATCGCTTCGAGCGGATCGTGCGGGAATCTCCGGTTTTTGACCGGTTGGCGGCGCAGCATGGCGACAGCCTCGCCGATTTCCTACGCGAGCGCGTCGAAGTGCTTTCCGGCGACACCAGCAAGCTCGGCCTCGGCCTTTCGCCGGAGACGATCCAGACCCTGGGCCGCTCGCTCGACGTGATCGTCAATAGCGCCGGCCTTACGGATTTCAATCCGGACCTGCGTGACGCACTCGACACCAATGTCCGCGCCATGTCGTACCTTTTGGATTTTCTGCGCCAGTGCGATCATGCGGCTTTGCTGCATCTTTCTACGTGCTATGCGGTCGGCCAGCGCGATGGCCGAATTCTAGAAGAGCTTCCCAGAAATTATTCGCCGCAGGACGTGCCGGGTTTTGATGCCCAGCGCGAGTGGCGCTCGCTTGAGGACCTGGTGCGGAAGACGGAAGTGCGTGCCGATTCTCCCGAGGTGCTCGAAGAAATTCGCCGCGACGCTTTGGAGAAAGAGCACGTCGCCAAAGATTTGCAGGGAGCCGCGCTCGAAAATCAAATCCGCAAGAATCGTGTTCGCTGGCTTCGCCGGGCGCTTACGGACGCAGGTGCGCAGCGGGCGAACGAGCTCGGCTGGCCGAACACCTATACTTTCACCAAAAGCCTCTCCGAATCGCTGATTCGCGACTATCTCGACGCGAATCCAAGCGCCGCCATCGCTGTGGTTCGCCCATCAATCGTCGAGTCGTCGATCGAGCAGCCGCTCGCCGGATGGAACGAAGGCGTCAATACGTCCGCCTCGCTTTCCTATCTGCTGGGCACGTTTTTTCGCCAGCTTCCCACCAACGAGAGTAAGTGCCTCGATCTGATCCCTTTGGACCTGGTATGTCGCGGCATGGTGCTGGTCGCGGCGGCTCTGGTGGAACGCCGCCACGAACGCATGTATCAGCTCGCGACTTCGGTCGCGAACCCGTGCGACATGCGCCGTTCCATCGAATTGACCGGCCTCGGCCACCGAAAATTCTATCGCGCGCAAAACGGCCTGCAGCACAAGCTTCGGCTCCGCTTCGACGCAATCCCCGTTTCCAAGGCGCGCTACGACCGTCTCTCGGCTCCCGCGCAAAAGATCATCGTGCAAATCATCAATCGCAGCGTTGAGCCGATTCCGTTCGTGCGCCCTCCACTGGCGCGGCAGGAACGCGAACTCGAGAAAGTGATCAAGCTCATCGCTCTCTTCGAACCGTTCATTCTCCACAACGATCACGTTTTCGAGGCGGCCAATGTCGAGCGTCTCAGCGCAGCTCTGGTGCCCGAGGAGCGCGAACGCTTCGGCTACGACGCTCGCTCAATCGACTGGTGGGAGTATTGGATCAACGTCCACATTCCGGCGCTGCGCAAGTGGTGCTATCCTCTGATCGAGGGACGTCCACCGGAAGCTCAGACCCGGCACGATGTGCGCCTGGACTGGCAAAGCGGCGGGCGCGGCGACGCCAGCGCGGAAGCCGCGGGCACAAATCCGGCAACGACGCCTTAGCGCTCGAAAACTGTGGCCATTTTCTTGACGGGGTGCACCGGCTACATCGGTGCTCACATCGCGTCCAACCTGCTGGCGGATCACTCCGATCCCCTCAATCTGCTTGTCCGCGCCCGCAATTCACACGAGGCGCACGAGCGCCTCTGGCGTTCGCTCCAGCTTCACATGGATTTCGCGCGCTTCGAAGAATATCTCCGCGCGCGCATTCGCATTTTTCGCGGAGATCTCACCGAGACTCACTTCGGCCTCGCCGACGACGATTACGGCAACCTCGTCCGCTCCACAGACTCGGTCGTCCACTGCGCTGCTTCTCTGAATCGCAAATCCGAAAAAAGCTGCCTCAACGTGAATCTCCGCGGCACGCTGGAAGTGATCCAACTCGCCCAGCGCGCCCGCGACGATCACGGCCTTCGCCGCTTCAGCCACGTCAGCACCGTCGCCGTGGCCGGCCAGCGCTCGAATGAAGTCGTGGAAGAGGATTCCGCGATTGACTGGAATCGCTCCGACTACGATCCCTATGCGCGCACGAAAAAATTCTGCGAACATATGGTTCGCCAACTGCTCCCCGACGTTTCGCACACAATTTTTCGTCCCAGCATCGTGCTAGGAGACAGCCGCCGCCCTGAAACCAACCAATTCGACATGGTGCGCGCCTTCGTTTTTCTAGCTGGCCTCCCCGCCCTTCCCTTCCAGCCCAGCGCGCGCATCGACATTGTGCCGGTAGACTATGTTGCGCGAGCCATATCCACGCTGCACCAAAAGGCTCAGCCCGCGCACGAGATTTACCATCTTTCATCCGGCGTCGACTCCGAAACGTTCGTGCAACTTACCGACGCGCTCGCCAAGGCGCAAGGCAAGCGCGGACCGGTTTATGCGCCGAGTCTCGAGGGGCCATCCTCGAAAATGGTTCACGCGCTCGCCGGTCGCTCCGGGAAAATCGGCGGCCTCGCGACGCTGATGAAAGTCTTTCTTCCCTATCTGGTCTGGAACACCGTGTTCGACAATCGCCGCGTGGTGACAGAGATGGGAGAAAAGCCTGCGTCCTTTTCCCAATATTGCTATCCGCTACTGCGGTTCAGCCGCGAAAATCATTTCGCCTACAAATACCGCGATTGGCCCGCCGACGCCGCCGTTGAAACGCGCTCTGCGGTCGCTTCCCGCGCTTCACAGGATAGGCGCGCATGATGGACATGGACGCAGTCCTCGAAGCCTGGGTCAGCGGCCTGATCGAGCTCAATAAGTTCGAATGGATGCTCGGTGCAGGTAGCGCCTGGAAGCCCGGCGAACGCCTCAAGCTGCTCTTTGCGGGATACAACGGCGCGCGCAACACCGGCTCCGATATTCGCGTTGAGGAAATTCTGCGCCAGGTCACGCGTATCCTCGGCGCGGAAAATATCGCGGTTCGCGTCATGTCCCAGGATTTCAAGCTGACCGCCGGTTATTCCGCCGGCGCGCAACAGGTTCACCTTCCAGACGTGTTTCCGCCGTTTCTTCATTCCGAAGTGCGTCAAAACCACGGCGTCATCGCCTGCGAAGGCTCCATGTTCAAAAGCAAATTCGCCAGCGCACTTACGGCCATGATGATCGGCTCGCTCGGCATCGCCTCTGCGCAGAACAAACTGAGCGTCGCTTACGGCGGCGAAGCGGGCGCAATGGACCCGCTGCTCCAAAAAATGTGCAAGCGCTACTGCGCGGAGACTCTGGTAATTACGCGCAACGTGGAATCACAGGAAGTCCTCGGCAAGCTCGGCATCGCCACCGAACTCGGCACCGATACCGCCTGGACGTTTGAACCCCTTGGTCCCGAGTACGCGGGAAAGGCCCTGCGCGATGCAGGATGGGACGGCGAGACGCCCATTCTCGCCGTTTGTCCGATCAATCCGTTCTGGTGGCCGGTCAAACCGTCGCTCGGAAAATGGTTGGCACACGCGGTTGCGGGCGCCTACAAAAATAGCCACTATCGCACGATCTATTTTCATCGCTCGGGTCATGAGGTCGACGCGGCATACGAAAAATACCTCGCTGCGATGGCCGCCGGCGTGGTGCAATATCGCGCGACGCGCGAAGTCTGGCCGATTCTCGTCGGAATGGAAATGCTCGATCGCGATGCCTGCGAGCGCGTAGCCGCGAGGATCGGAGGTGCGCCGATTTTCTCCTCTGACCGGCACAACATGTACGAACTTGTGAGCATACTTCGCGGCTGCCACCGTATCTTGTCGTCGCGCTTCCACGCCATCGTCACTTCCATGCCCGCGGGAGTACCCTCGGCCGGCGTCACTATGGACGAGCGCATCCACAACGTGATGCGCCAGCGCGGCCACGATCATCTGGTGATGAAAGTTGACGAGCCTGATCTCGCGGACAAGATCGTCGCAGCCCTACGCGCCCTGGATGCTGGCGCCGAAGAAATTCGCGATGCCTTGGGCGCAGTGGTCGTCAGCAATCTTCAATTGATGGCTCGGATGGGCACGTACTTTGAGGAGCATGTCGCGCGCCGGTACCCTGAATTTCCGGTGCGCACTGGAGTTCTTGGATGGGAGGAGTATCTGCCCCCGCTCAGTCCCACGCTCTGCAAACTGCTTGAAGCGCACAGCGGAGCGCTGGTGCCATGACATTTCTTGAACAAATCTTCGCGCGGCTCGAGCAAACGTCCGGCGACGTTGTACTGCAGGAGGTTCGCGAAGGCGAGCTCGTCGCACTTACCGGCCGTGAAATGCTGGCGATGATCGCGCAAGCGCGCGGTTTCCTTGCGCGCCACGGACTGAAGAAGGGCGATCGTATCGCATTGCTCGCGCCCAACAGCATGCGCTGGATTGCGCTCGATCTCGCGATGATGGCCGAAGGGCTGATTGTCGTGCCCCTCGATACGCGGCAGGTGGCCAAGGAAATTTCAGTCGTGATTCGCGATTCTACGCCCTCTTTGATTCTCTGTTCAGATCGACCGATGGCCGAAAAGCTTCAGCCTGGGCCTGCAGCGCCGCAAATCGTTTTTTTCGACGCCATTTTCCAGGCCCAGAATCCGGCGTCTCAGCCATCGGTGCATCATGCGGATGACGACGCCGTCACCATCGTCTACACCTCGGGTACGTCGGGTGAACCCAAGGGCGTGGTGCTCCAAGCTCGCAACATCACATTCATGCTTGGCTGCACGAACGCCCGCCTCGATCAGTTGATGGGCAAACGCGTGGAACCCGAGCGTATTTTCCAGTACGCACCCTTTTGTTTCGCTGCGGCGCGAATCTTGCTGTTCACTTCCCTTTCGCGCAACAGCATCCTGACGCTCTCCACCGACCTCACGAAACTTTCCGAGGAGCTGAAGCTTGCCGAGCCGCACTATTTCGTGAACGTCCCGCTATTTCTCGAACGCGTGCGCACCAAGATCGAGGAAACCATTCGCACGCGCGGCGGGTGGACGGCAGGCGTATTCACTCGCGCCCAGCGCGCCTATCTGGCGCGCCATGGTGGCAAAGCCGGCTTGCTCGATGGTGCGTGCCTCTGGCTCGCCAATGCCGCGATGTTCCCGGCAATTCGCAAAAGCATCGGCCCCCGGCTCAAAGCCCTGATTTGCGGCTCCGCGCCTCTCGCGCTCGAAACGCAACTCTTCTATACGATGCTTGGCATTCCTGTGCTTCAGGTTTACGGACTTACGGAAACCACCGCCATCTGCACGATGGATCAGCCCGGGCATGTGCTGCCTGGATCGGTCGGGACGGCAATCCCCGGCGTCGAAATGACGGTCTCGGAGGCTGGCGAAATTCTCGTTCGCGGCCCCAATGTTTTTCCCGGCTACTGGCAGCGGCCCGCCGATACAGCGAAGGCGCTCGAAGGCGGATGGTTCCACACGGGCGATCAGGGCGAAGTGGACGCCAACGGAAACTGGCGCATCACCGGGCGCCTAAAAAATCTGATCGTTCTCGATTCCGGACATAATGTCGCCCCCGAGCCGCTCGAACATGATCTCGCAGCGCGCCTGCCCGAAGCGCAGCAGGTGGTGCTCGTCGGAAATCGCCGCAGCCATCTCGCGGCCCTCATTACTACCGGTGCGTCCAATGGATTACACGCCGAACGCATCGAGCGCGCGATCGGCGCGCTCAATGAAGGTTTGCCCCACTACAAAAAAATTCGCGGCTTCCGCATCCTCTCTGAGCCATTCACGGCCGAAAACGGCATGCTGACGACAATGGGCAAGCTGAAGCGCGACGCGATCTCTGCGCGTTTCGCTTCCGAAATCGATGGGCTTTATCAGCGGAAGTCCGCATGAATTCATTTCGGGGCCAAACGCTTTCGTGGACGCTCGCCAACGGCGTAATCGAGTTGCTGCTCGACCGCTCACCCTGCAACGAAATTGGTTCGGCCACTCTCGCCGAACTCGAGCAATTCATCAGTGCGCTGCCGTCGCTGCAAAAGGAAGCACATTCACTGATTATTTCAAGTGCGCGCAAAGAAGGCTTCTGCGCCGGCGCTGATCTTCGCGAACTCTATCATCGCTCGCAGGAATTGCCTGCTCCGCAGCGCATCGGCGCCGTGCGCGATTTCCTGCAGCGGATCCACGCGGTAATGAATGCGTTGGACGGTGCTCCGCTGACCACCATCGCGGCCGTGCATGGAGTTACCTTCGGTGGTGGCTTCGAATTGGCCCTCGCCTGCGACCTGATCGTCGCGGATAAGATGGCGCGATTTTGCTTCCCGGAACTGCGGCTAGGCTTGATTCCCGGCTTCGGCGGGATTCCTCGGCTCAAACGCGATCTGGGCAACGCTGTAGTTCGCGATTTGCTTCTCACCGGCCGCAGCATCAATGCCGCCAAGGGCCAAGCGGTCGGATTGGTAAGCCAGGTTGCCGCGGAGGGAGATGCGTTGCGCGTCGCCCGCGCCACGGCAGCGCAAATCGGCAAATTCGACCGTCACACGGCCGTGGCCGCCAAGCAATTCATCAAGCCAATTCCGCACCAGGAGCTTCGCCGCGAGATCGAAATATTTTGCGAGCTTTTCACGCGGCCCGCGGTGGAGGCGGGCCTGCGCAAGTTCGTTGAATCGACCGAGCCGATGCCGTATCTTCCGTAAACAGCCGGGTGATCGCAACTCGCACGCAGCCGGTTGTAAAATCTTTGCAAAATCTCGGCTAAACTGACACCCATGGAAACACTCGAAAACACCATCAACGAAATTCTGAAACTCGCCGCGGAGCATTTTAATGTGCCGCGCGAGCAGCTTCATGCGGACGACGATTTTTTCACAAAATTTGGCATTAATAGCCTGCAAGCCCTCGAAATGCTCACGCGCCTTGAAAATCATTTTCACATTGAGCTTCCCGACTATGAACTCCAGGGCGTGAGCGATTTTCGTACCCTCGCGGAGCGCATCCAGTCGCGCCTCTGATGCTCGATCTTCGTCATTACAATTGTCTGGGCGAGGCATTGCGAGCGGCGCTTAGGCGCTGGCCCACCGAGGTGTGTCTAATCGAGGCAGACCGCGACCGCGAGAATGCGCGCCTCACCTATGCGCAGTTCAGGGATGCAGCCCTTCCGCTTGCCCGCGCATTGCAGGAGGCGGGCTTTCAAGGCGGTTCGCGCGCCGCCATTATCATGACCAATCAGTCGAAATGGCTGATTTCCGCATACGCGATTTTCTACTGTGGCGGAGTGCTGGTTCCTCTCGATTACAAGCTCACCGCCGGCGAGCAGGCGAAGCTTTTGGAACACTCCAAGGTGGACGTGTTGATCGTCGAAAATCACCTTTGGCGCGCGATCATGGAGTCGGAAGGTTTTGCGGATTCCGCGCCGCGTCTCGTGATCGCCACCGAAGCGCCCCCAGGCGCAGCCCTCGGCAAAGCGAAGCGTTGGGAAGAATTTCGCAGCGCCAAGGATCCGATTTTTGTGCCGCGCATGCGAAAAGATCCAGCGTGCATCGTCTATTCCTCGGGGACCGGCGGGCGTCCGAAGGGATGCGTCCTCACTCACGAAAACTACCTCGAACAGTGTCACGCGCTCATCGCGATGTTCCCCTTTGCACCGGGCGTTCGCTACTTGAGCATTTTGCCGACGAACCATGCCATCGACTTCATGGTCGGCTTCATTGGCCCCTTGCTGTGCGGCGCCACCGTGGTTCATCTTCGTACGCTGCGGCCCGAATATATTCGCGACGCGTTCAAGCGCTACAAGATCACGTATATGACAGTGGTTCCGATGTTGCTGAAGGTCCTCGAGCGCGGCCTTCGCCAGCGGTTCAGCGAGCTGCCCAAAGGCCAGCGGAGAGCTTTGAACGCGCTTATTGCGATCAACCGCAGGATGACTCGCCAAAAGCCGAGGCTGAAATTGAGCCGAAGACTGCTGCGGCAGGTGCACGAGGGGTTTGGCGGAGAATTGCGCGCGCTGTTTGTGGGCGGCGCCTTCACCGAGCCGGCGACGCTTCAATTCTTTTATGACCTGGGAATTCCGGTGGGCAACGGCTACGGGTGTACCGAAGCGGGTACGGTGATCACGCTGAACGACTTCAAACCCTTCCGTGCGGATACAGTTGGAAAGCCGATTGCAGGCACAGAAGTGAAAATCGCGAACGCGGACACGGAGGGAATCGGCGAAGTGATCGTCCGTGGAAAGACGGTGATGTCCCATTATCTCGACGACCCTGAAATGACCGCCGAAACGTTAGTTGGCGAATGGCTGATCACCGGCGATTTGGGGCGGATCGACAAGACCGGACATCTGCAGCTCTTCGGTCGCAAGAAAAACATGATCGTGACCGAGGAGGGCAAAAACATCTACCCGGAAGACGTCGAAAGCGTGTTCGAAGGGCTTCCGGTGAAGGAATTTTGCGTTTTCGCGGCGAATTACATTTGGCCTCAGCAGACCATGGTAGAAGAGCAGCTCGTCCTAGTGTTCCACCCTGAAACAAGCGATGCACCCGACGAAAAAGTGCCCGCTGATATTTCCGAACGCAACCGCAAGCTGCTTAACTACAAGCGCGTCAGCGGTTTTTTGAGCTGGGATCACGATTTTCCCCGCACTGCATCGATGAAAATAAAACGAGCGGATTTGGCCGAGCAAATTCGTCAAGCCGTGCAGCGCGACGCGGTGGTGCAGTTGTGAATTCGGCGCCGCAGGCAGAGGGCCAATCCTGGTGAACGCGCGTTTTTTTGCCGTGGTAAACCCGGCGGCAGGAGGCGGACGCTGCGGCAAACTGGCCCCCGCGGCGCTCGATCGCGTGCGACAGAGCGGAATCGAGCTGGAGGTGGCGACCACCAGTCGCGCCGGTGAAGCGACAACCCTTGCCCGCGATGCGTACTCACGCGGTTTTCGCAACTTCCTGGCTGCGGGCGGCGACGGCACCTCCTTTGAAATCGTGAACGGACTTTTTCCCCAAGCGCTCGGCGGCGAAAAACCAGCGCTCGGATTTCTTCCGCTCGGCACTGGCAATTCGTTTCTTCGCGATTTCACCTCGCGCGGGTTCGAACACACCCTTGAAACGCTGCGCAGCGGGGCGCGTCGCCCCTGCGACTTGATTCGCCTGCGCCATGGCGGGTGCGAGATTTACTTTTTGAACCTACTGAGCCTCGGTTTCCCTGCCGACGTGGGAGAGCTAACCAACCGGCGATTCAAACGCTGGGGCGAATTCGGGTATATCCTTGGCGTGCTTGCGCGTCTCGCGGGCTTGCGGCATCGGGCGTTTCCGCACCGCCTGGACAATGAGATCGAATGGGACCGCCATCGCTATCTTTTTCTGGCCTTCAGCAACACCAAGTTTACTGGCGGAAAAATGATGATCGCGCCCAATGCCGATCCGGCGGACGGCCGAATCGAGTGCGTGCGATGGCAGCCGGTCGGGCGCTTGCGATTACTATGGCTCTTTCCGCGGCTTTTCACCGGCACGCACATCCGCCATCCGCGCGCGTCACGCGCGTCGGCGCAACGCGTGGAGCTCGACCTGGAGCAGCCGGTCAATGCGATGGTGGACGGCGAGATTCTGAGCCTCAAGATACGCTCCCTGGAAATTTTGCCGTCGGCGCTGGACGTGATCGTATGAAAAAGGCCTGGCTGACCGTCAGGTCGCTGGTGCTGTGGGCCGTCAGCGGAGTGCATTTCTTCCTGGCGTGCATGTTTGTGCTCGCTCTCGGAACAATCGTCGATCCCCGAAAAACTGACCCGTTGCAGCGCTTTGTCTGCCGAAACATTCTGCGGCTGGCGGGCGTGGGATTTGAGGTCCGCCGCGCGCCGGGGTTCGACGCCATGCGAACCAGCATTTTCGTTTGCAACCACGTCAACATTTTCGATCCGTTCGTGATCTATTCCGCGATTCCGCAGTTTGTCCGGGGTCTCGAACTGGAATCGCACTTCAAGATTCCCGTGTATGGCTGGCTGATGGGCCACTTCGGAGGAAATATCCCCGTGCCGGATGCGCCGACCCTGAGCAGCCTTCGGATCATGACCCAACGAACTAAGGCTGCGCTCGATTCCGGAATCAGCTTGATTGGGTTCGCTGAGGCGTCGCGCACGCGCGACGGTCACGTGCAGGAGTTCAAGAAGGGGATTTTCAGTATCGCGCAAAAGTTGGGAGTGCCGATTGTGCCGATGAGCATCGTCGGGTCGTTTGAGTTTTTCCGAACCGGCCACTGGATGCTACATCCGGGCAAAATTACCGTGTATCTACACGACACGATCGAAAGCTCGCAGATCGCTCGCGGCGGCGTCGACGCGTTGCGGCAAAAGGTGCAGGAGATCGTCGCCGCACCGGTGGAAGCCTCGTCCCGGGCAGTGAGGGAAAATTAAGGGCAGCAAGTGCCGCGAATACAAACGAACTTCAGGGTAAAAGGATGGCGCCGCCTCAGCAGGCTTAGAAGGTTACCCAGCGGAGGACTTGGTGAGACAGGTCCAGGAAGCCACCTTCGGAGTAGCAGCGAGTCGACAGCACATAGCACTTGAGGACTTTGTCGGATTTCTCCGCGTACACATAGAGCGCCATGGGCTGGCGGCGGGCAACATCGTCGATTGAAAGACGGGTGAGGCCTTTCGAAATCACCACGTATTCCGCTTCGCATACCTTTGAGAGTGGATCGTAATGCGCGCCGAAGAGACTGGCTCCCTTGTCATGAAGATCATCTACATATTTCTGGCTCTTGGCGGTGCACTCTTTCTGTTCAGGAGTCGGTGCGGGGCGAGCGGATTGCGCCATGGCCCGTAAGCCGAAAGCCATAGCCAAAGCAAGCGCCGCGAATCCCCGATAAGCCGCTTGCATATTCATCCTAGCTTCCCTTTTGGCCTTCCCAGGTCAGGAGATAACTTCCGGGCCGCCCGGAACGGCGAGGTCGCGGTCGGCGCGAAGCTGCTGCCAAGTGTAGACGACGCGATGGACGACGGTGATGGTCGAAATGGTCGCGATGACCCAAAGCACCTGTGCCATGCGGTTGAATGTCCCGCCGATAAGCAGAAGCACAAGGCGCTCGGGGCGCTCCATAAAACCAACCTTGCAGGATGGGATCAGCGATTCGGCGCGTGCGCGCGAGTAGCTGACCATGAACGAACTGGCCATGGCGACGGCCGCGAGGGCCATGTAAAACGGCCGACCGATTAGCGTGTAGTAGACGACGAGTCCGAGGTAGAGCGCGATGTCGGAATAGCGGTCGAGCGTGGAATCAAGGAACGCACCGAACGCCGTGACGCGGCCGACGCGCCGGGCCACCTGTCCGTCGACCATATCGAGGAAGCCCGCGAGAAACAGGATCGCGGCGGCCTCACGAAAGCGCCCCATGGCGAAAAGGGCGGCGCTAACAGAGTTCACGAATAGCCCTAGGAACGTGAACATGTTGGGCGTGAGGCCCGTTGCGGCGAGCGCACCGACAACACGACGCAAGAGCCAACCGCCCCCTGCGCCTATCCAGTGGGTGACGGGGCGAGTCAGAGACTTGGGATCGGTTTCCATGCCCGAAAATCATACACCGAAATGAAGCAGAGTCACCGCCAAGGCTGAACGTGTAGGCTGGAGCAGCAGCTCGAATCTCGGTCTCATAAAGAACCGCAAGAATCAGCTCGACGAGTAATAGATCGCTGCAAACGCCGCCCAACATTTGGATATTGGTGGCAGCCTGCCGGTCTTCGCCGGTCCGGGAGACGCTTCTGGACGGGGCCCATACTTCGGGGGTAGACTGCCGGTAGTTCAGTCCGAGCGAGCAATTCCATCAGGGTGGAGGCCCGGTCGCAGCAGCGAAGGCTGCGCGTTCCATGACGCAACAAGTCGCCTCCCCTCGCAATCTGAAATGATTTGAGCCACGTGCTGTGCCGTGGTCCCTTCCGCAACGACCATCAATATAATCTGCTCCGCTAGATCAAAGGAGTAGCCCATGAAAGTCTTGATGGTATTGACTTCGCACGATCAACTGGGAAACACGGGCCGCAAGACGGGATTCTGGCTCGAAGAGTTTGCCGCACCGTACTTTGTTTTTCGCGACGCCGGTGTGGATTTGACCCTGGCGTCGCCAAAGGGAGGGCAGCCCCCGGTCGATCCAAAGAGCGATTTGCCGGAAAACCAAACTACTGCGATGGCGCGGTTCAAGAGGGATGCGAAAGCCCAGAAACAGCTCTCTGAGACGGTCAAGCTCGACACGATAAAATCGGAAAATTACGACACCGTCTTCTACGTCGGCGGTCACGGCCCCATGTGGGACCTCGCCGAAAGTCGCGTGTCGATCGCTTTGCTCGAGTCCTTCTACAACTCCGGCAAGGCAATTGCCCTCGTGTGCCATTCGCCCGGCGTCCTTCGCCATGTGAACTACAAGGGCGAGCCCCTCGTGAAGGGCAAGCGCGTGACTGGCTTCACTAATGGCGAGGAAGAAGAAACCCAGTTGACCCATGTCGTGCCGTTCCTGGTTGAGGACGAGCTGATGCGACTGGGGGCCATCTTTAAGAAAGTCAGCAATTGGCAACCGCATTCGATCGTGGATGGGCGTCTTTTGACCGGCCAGAATCCCGCATCATCCACGGGCGCCGCTCAAGCCCTGCTGAAACTGGTCGGGAAGAAGACCGCTTCGGCTTCCTAAGCCGAAACGAACATTGAAGAGTTCGATCCAGAACATTCAAAGCGCAGGAGGAAAATCGATGAGTGCTACGAGAGCAGTTGAAATAAGAAAAGAACCGATCGGTTGGTCAATCGTGCTCAGCGTACTGATGATTGTGGCGGGGATTCTGGCGATCGCCCTGCCGGCCGGTGCTGGCATCGCGGTTACACTTCTGGTGGCGTGGCTGCTGGTATTCAGCGGATGCTTCCACCTTGTGTTCGCGTGGCATACCCGCAGCACAGGCGGACTGCTTTGGGAGCTGCTGGAGGGGATTCTCTACATAGTCATCGGCGTGTATTTGCTTTCGCATCCCCTAAGGGGCCTGGCCTCGCTGACGATCGTCTTGGCCGCCTATCTGTTCGTGGAGGCGATTCTGGAATTCGTGATGGGATCCAGGCGACGCCCGCGGCCGGGGTCAGGTTGGCTTTTTGTCGACGCGGTGGTAACGCTGATCCTCGCAGCTCTGATTTGGAGGACATGGCCGTCGAGCAGTGCCTGGGTGATCGGGACGCTTGTCGGCATCAGCATGCTGTTCAGCGGCGTGTCGCGCCTCGGAGTTTCGCTGGCTGCGCGCAGCATTGCGAGCCAGGTAGCCTAGGTCCGCGAATCTTATCCTCGCCATCCCATCAGCGTCGGCGCGGGAGGGTAGAAATTTGCCGAGTTCCACGCGGGTAGATACTCCGAGCTTGTCAAAAACCTGGAACAAGTAATTTCGGACCGAGTGCTCGCTGAGGCGAAGATGTTTAAGGCCGTTACGACTCCTGGGATTTCGGTCGGAGCGATCGTGAAGTGCCCGCCGGACAGCGTTCTCAGCTGCGTCTTCGCACGGAGACAAGTAGATTGGTGCCGGGGGCGGGACTCGAACCCGCACGGGCCTTGCGGCCCCTTGGATTTTAAGTCCAATGCGTATGCCATTCCGCCACCCCGGCTGGTGCAACTGTATTTGACGCAATGGATTACTGCAATAGTACAGCGGGGACATAGAGGGTTTTGAGGGCGCAAAATCGATCGGCCGGTTCCACACTCAGTTGGCGTGATCGGAAGCTTCAGCGGGAGTTCGCTGGCGCTGCTGAAGGCAATAGAGTACCAATTCCACTCGAGTCGATACGCCGAGCTTGTCGAAGATCTGAAAAAGGTAGTTTCGCACGATTCGGGCAGCACAGTTCTTGGATTTAGCATGGTATTTCTCACACTTCGGTCTTACCGAATCGAATCCGCGAATCCCATGGCCGCCGCACTCCTTTTTCCAGTTTTAGTTGTAGGGCTTCCGCTCACTGACGCAGCACTTGCCATGATTCGTCGCCTTCGAGCAAAAAACTCTCCGCTCCTTGGCGATCTCGGCC
>JASHRI010000013.1 GCA_030037435.1 Candidatus Acidiferrales bacterium
GGGCCTCGGTCACGATCCCGTGGAAGAATAGTGGCGCGTGCCTAGATTCCAAAGAAAAATCGAGAGCGCCAGAAATACGGCGGCTACCACGGGTACCAGTGGCGCATATTCCGGCACCACGGCACGGCCTAGCATCCTCACACTTGGATAGAATGAAGCGAGGCCAAATGGCACGATCCAGCAGAGTATGAATTGCACTGCGCCGCTGTAAATCGAGAGTGGATAGCGGCCGAAAGCGATCACGTTCCACACCGGCGGATGAACGCCCACGCGGTCCTCAAACCAGAAAGAAACGGTGGTCAGGATCAGGAAGATGGCAACGTAGATTACGCTGGCGCAGATTCCGAAGAAGATAAGCAGCAAGAATCTTCCGGGTGTCCATGCGACATGCAGGCGATTGGTGGACCACCACATGCAGAATATGCCGGTGGCAATGCCTTGAAGCGCGTCCAAGCGAAACGTCTCAAACAAGATTTGGAAGAGAGATGAAATTGGGCGAAGCAGGATGCGGTCGAACTTCCCTTCGATGATGTAGTCGTTACCGAAATTGTAGAGATTCGACGCGACAATGTTGAACACACCATAGGGAATCAGCGAGAAACCATAGAGAAACAGTTCTTCCTCAAATGTCCAGCCGGCCAATTGCGGGGCTTTCCGAAAAAGGAGCACGACAAAGGCGAGGCCGAAAATCGTGGCGGCGAAACTGGTAAGCAAGCTGATGACAAAGTCGCCTCGATAGCCGATCTGGACCTTGGCGTATTGCGTGAAGTAGTCGATCAGGAGGCCGAGGTAGCGCGCCGTATTTTGTCCCAGCGCGACGAGTCGGGTGGGTTCGCGGACCGAATTGGGCTCTGTCGGCACCGTCTCATCCCCCTTGGATGGTGACCCGGCGCAGAGAATGAGTCCACCATACGTGCGCGAGGATGAGAAGAGCGGCGACCCAAAACCATTCGATTCCAAGCGCGCGCCAAGCCTGCGCACGGTCGAGTTTGCCGAGATAGATTTGCAGTGGCGTGTAGGCGATGTGTTCGAAGGGAAGCCAAGCCAGCACGATCCGAATCTTTTCCGGGAAAAATGACATCGGCAGCAGCAGGCCAGAAAGCAGTTCGATCACCCATTGTTTCGCGCGGACGAGCGACAGAATCGATTTCAGCGGAATCGCGCAGGTTCCGATCAGAAACCCGATCGCAGCCATCAGGAAAAAACTGCCGAGAGTGGAAAGAAGAAACAAGAAAAAATGCTCGCGCGAGGCAGGTCCCTCCATCGGGAAAACGAACGCTACGACGAGCGCGGTGGGAAGCGTCAGCAATCCGAGACGGAAGGCGGATTCCCCCATGGCGCGGCAGATCCACATCCACTGCACGGACACCGGTTTGATCAGGTCCATCGCGATCTTGCCTTCGATCACCTCATAGGCCATCTCCTGATCGATGGTGTTGGTGTAGAACGAGCGGATCATCCACCCGACGCTGACGTAGGTGATCATCTGCGACATGTTGTATCCGGCGATGGATTGGCCGGGATGGTAGACCGCGCTCCAAATGAAATAGTAGATCGTGACGTTGAGCGAGTACGTGACGATGCCGGTGAAATAGCGTAGGCGAAAGGCGAGGATGTTGATAAAGCCGACGCGCGTGAATCCGGCATACGGTGCGAGAGTCTGCGCCATTTCGCTCATAGTTAGATCCACTTCACCGCACCCACGCTATCACACCATGCAAATCGACACAGGTGTTCCGGACAGCGCAAGCGACAGATGGGCATTGGCTTACGAGCATCGAGGCCTCAAGTGGAGGTACTGCGAACTTGAGACAGAAAAGCGAGGAGACGGCGAAACGTTGTGTGGAAGACACACCTGCACATATTGTCAGGTCCCTCGCAAAAATGAAGAGATTAAGCTGCGAGCATACCAAGGGTTAAGCGTCTACGTGGCGCTCGCACGACTGGATTTAGATGAAGATCATGAAGACAGCGCGTTTCTGCATGCTGTGCCTGATGGCGCTGCTGTTGGCTGCGGTGGCCAGCTGCGCCGTTCGCGCCAGATACCGCTCGCTGCAGCGATTGCGAGCCGAGTATGCCGCCCTGTACCTCGGCAATCTGAGCCGCTATTCGTTCTTGCAATACAGCCAGGCTGGCCCCGATCAGGGCCGAACTGCGCTGAAGCAATATTTGGCACTGCTACAACGAATCAGAGCCGAGCGAATTCCATATCCCGCCCGCACTCTTCATGCCGATTGTGGTCTCACCTACCTTCGCTTGTATCGCCTTGAATCGAGCGTCGGCAATTTGGCGGCAGCAAAGGATTACATGAGATCCGCGCAGAAAGAGTTTGCAGCGCTGGGGTGGAAGAGCGACAGCACGTCCGAAACGGCGCTCAGCAAATTGATCCGAATAAGGGAAGCGAGCGAGGCAAGACTTTACAATACCGACGGCTCCGAAGAATCTACGATCGATGGCGATCGGCAGGAAGAGAGGCGCGGGCGATGAAAGCGACGATCCTTGCCATCTGCGCGCTAGTGGGCTTGGTGACCGGATACTTCGCTGCGCCGATCGCGTCGTACGGTTATCTGCGGGCGAAGGAGCCGGATATGTTCGGCGCGTTCCTGTTTTTCCTGGTCGATAACGAGATTGCGTGTAATTGCCAGAACCAACCGCCGAACGAAAGCCTCAAGACTGTGAAGAACTCGATATCCATTCTACAAGGTTGGCGGAACCAGAATCCGAACAGCCAGATGCTGGCACAAGAAATCGGCCTCGCTCAAGTTCGGCTGTCGCGGGTTGAAGAAGCATTGGGCGACGAGGCTCAGGCCGAAGAGGGATTGAATGCAGCGCGGATCGAACTCGCACCGCTCGGCTGGAAGGATCTGTCCGCTGCGCACCTGATCGCTTTAACGACGCAGCTGGATTCAGAGTATCGACCCAAGAAAGAGAATAAGGAAGTCGCCAGTCTTACGGCGAAGTGAACCTAGCCATCGCTACCCAGAAAAATCAGTGAGTAAGCTTTTCCCTGGCAGCCAATAGAAATGGCGAGGAAACTCGGCCGTTCAGGCGGAGACTTCGAGGGAGGCTTCGCCGGCATAAATGCGCTTGATGATTTCTTCGATGGATTCATCCTCGATCAGGAGGTCACGCACCTCGACGGCACCGAGGATCTGGCGGATCAAATCGGCAGTTGCGACGCGAGTGCGATCGAAGCGGATGCGATAGGTCAATTCGTCGACTTGTTCCAGTTCGAGGCCATCGCGAGAGAAGGCGCCGATGCGGGCGGATTGTACGCGGTCTTTAAGCGCGAATTTCACCTGCTTGGTGCGGAGCAATTGCTGCTTCAACTGATCGAGGGGGCCATCGTAGAGGACGCGGCCGTGGTCGATGATCATGATGCGGCGACAGAGCTCCTCGATGTCGTCGAGATCGTGGGTTGTGAGAAGAACCGTGGTGCGAAGTTCGCGGTTCATGTTGTGGAGGAAATGGCGGATGTGGTCCTTGGCGACAACGTCGAGGCCGATGGTAGGCTCGTCGAGAAACAAAAGCGGCGGATTGTGGAGCAACGCGCCAGCGAGATCGCAGCGCATGCGTTCGCCGAGAGAAAGCTTGCGCACGGGTGTGTAGAGGTAGTCGCCGATCCCAAGCACGTGGCCGAAAAGCTCCATGCGCGCATCGAAATCGCGCTGGGAAACGCCGTAGATGCGGCGCAAAAGCTTGAAGGATTCAATCACGGCGATGTCCCACCAGAGCTGGGTGCGCTGGCCGAAGACGACACCGATGGTTTTCACGTACTGGCTACGTTGGCGATGAGGAACGAAACCATTGACACGAATTTCGCCGCTTGTCGGAACGAGGATGCCGGTGAGCATTTTGATGGTGGTGGATTTGCCGGCGCCGTTGGGGCCGATGTAGCCGACCATTTCGCCGCAATTGATCGAGAAGTTGACGCGGTCGACAGCGGCGACCGTTTGATATTCCCGGACGAAAAGATTTTGAATCGATCCCCAGACACCTTCACGACGTCGGAAGGTGCGGAAGTGTTTTGCGAGGTCGTGAACGTAAATCAGCGGGTCCGTGGCCATGAACAAAGGAATTCTAACATTGGCATGAGGGCATTGCAGGCACGCCGGATTCGCCGAAAGGTCGACGGACAAGAGGGGCGGGCGCTCCCTCGCGGTGCCGGATGAGAGGTCCCTTAGCTTCTGGTTCAAGCTCCAGGCGGCAGAAGAGTAAGGCCGAACGGTCGCGCCAGTTCGACCAGTTGAGCCGGATTAGGAGGCGGCGAACATCTTGCTACTGCCAAGAAATACTCATCTAATCCGCCGGGAACGATGACGCATAGCAAACGGCTGGGCG
>JASHRI010000171.1 GCA_030037435.1 Candidatus Acidiferrales bacterium
TACCCGCGGGCACCGCCAATATCCTTGCCAAGGAGCTGCGCATTCCGTGGGATATTCCTCGCGCCGCACGGCTAATTCCCGCAGGCGCGATCCGCCGCGTCGCCTTGGGCATCGCCTGCCCGCTCGGCACAAATCATTCTGCCGATCTGCCGCGCGCGGGCCGCTACTTCATGTCCGTTGGCGGCGCAGGGCCGGACGGGGCGATCGTCAATGGCGTGCATGCAGGACTAAAAAAATCGACCGGTGTGGTCGCGTACTGGGTGGAGGGTGCCCGTCAGCTTGTTCGCTACAGATTCCCCGGATTGGTAGTTCGCTCAGGTGGCAAGGAGCGCCGTGCGACGATCGTAATCGTCGGCAGGACGGTGCATTACGGCGGCCCGTTCAAGATCACGACCGGTGCGAATCTTTTCGACGATTCCTTCGAGTTTTTGACCAATTCGCGACTGAGCCGATTGGGCTACTTGGCATGTCTGCCACCACTCTTTATGGGCACGCTGCGCGACCGGCAGGGCATTGAGGCGTGGAAGGCGACCGATGCAATTTGCGAGTCCGCGGACGGCGAAGCCGTATACGCGCAAGTTGACGGCGAGCCGGTGGGGCCGCTGCCGCTCGCTTTCCGAATCGTGCCGGATGCGCTCTCGCTCGTGACGCCAGCGTCTTAAGCGCTCGTTCGAGAATTCAACATGGAACCGTTCACGCACGCGTTCACATCTCTCGCCCTGGCGCGCACCGGCGGCCGACGACTGCCGCGATTCGGCACTGCGATGCTGGTGGTGGCCGGCGTTGCGCCCGATCTCGATTACGCCAGCTATCTCGGCGGCCCCTCCGCATTCCTGCGATTTCATCGCACAGTCCTGCACTCGATCGGAGGCTCGATCGTGATGGCGGCCGTGCTCGCCGCAATCTTTTGCGTGCTCGACCGCAAAATACCCCAAAGCAAGACGGCGCAGTCGAGGACGTTCCCGCCCCTCGCATTTCCTCCCGCCTTCGCGGTCTGCGCCATCGGCGCCGCCGGACATCTTCTGCTCGACCTCGCCAGCGGCGTGGGCGTGCAGCTTCTATGGCCCTTTCGAATGCACTGGTCCGGCTGGGATCTCGCGACGAATCTCGATCCCTGGATTCTGCTCATCCTGATCGCGGGCCTGTTGCTGCCGATGCTTTTTCGTCTGATCAACGAAGAGGTCGGTGAGCGCAAGAAGGGACCGGGCGGAGGCCGCGCTGCCGTGTTCACCCTGGTGCTTCTCGCGCTTTACTTCGGCGCGCGCGCCCATTTCCACGGCGAAGCGGTCAATCTAGTGCTCTCCAGCGAATATCACGGACGCGTCGCTCTTTCGGGCGACGCCTTTCCCAAATCTTCCACGCTGTTCGACTGGCGCGGCGTCGCCGTCACCGACAACACGATCGAAGAAATCGATGTCCCGCTCGGCGCCGGCGCCGATTTCGATCCCGATCGCAGCCTCACGCACTACAAGCCTGAAAACTCACGCGCGCTCGTCGTCGGCCAGAAAACCGCCGCCACGGCAGCCTTCGAGGCGTACGCGCGCATTCCGTTCGCCACCGTCGAACACCATGAAGCCGACTATCGCTTCGAGATCCACGATCTGCGCTTCGCGCCGGACGACACAGACCCGGCAAATATCTTTTTGCGCGAGGAAATGAACAGTGACCTTCAAATCACGCGCTGGCGATTTCTCTTCGCATCTTCGCCCAATCCCTAGCGCGCTTAGCTTTCCGCCTGTGAGCTCCGGAACATCCATCGGCTCGCCGCGTAGAGTATCCCCAGCGTCACCACGATCGATAGCGCGAACATCGCTTCATGCGCGGTGATGAAGTCCAGGATCGTCGGCCCATACCGCACCGCCAAAATTCCCTCCACGAAATATCGCAGGCTGCGCCCCAGCAGCAGCGCGACGACGAATGTCTTTATCGGAACTTCGAACACTCCCTCCGCCAGCACAAAAACTTTGAATGGAAATGGCGGCGGAAGAATGCTTGGCACAAACGTGCTCAGAAACGCATTGCGCAGCACCCATCGCTTTGCGTGCCGAGCTCCTTTGCCCGCGTGCCGATGAAACCACGCCTCCCCGCCTTTTTTCGCCAGCAGATAAAGCCAGATGCAGCCCGCCAACGATCCAACTGCGGCCATCGCGCAGTAGAACGGCATCCGCGCCGGTTTCTGCACCGAGCTTTCGATCACCAGCGCATCGGCCACGAATGGAAAGGAAAGGACGGAAGAATCAAAAAACGCCACGGCGAAGATTCCACCCGGACCCAGCACCGCGACGATTTTTGAGAGCCAAGCCGGCAGCTTAGCGTGGTGCATCTTTCGGCCCGCCCTCCGGCGAAGAAGCGCGCCGATTGTAACAGAGTTCTTTCACGCTTCCTGCCGCGCTTCCACAAACTCCAATCGATTGCCCCACGGGTCATCTGCATAGAAACGGCGGGTCTCCGGCAAATTGTCATCGTCCGCCACGCGAATGCCGCGTGCCAGCAGTATCTCTCTCAATTCATCCAGGCGCGCTACGGCAAATGCCGGATGCGCCCTTCGCGCGGGGCGAAAATCCTGCTCCACACCCACGTGCAATTGGTGCGCGCCACATTCAAACCAGCAGCCGCCGCGGGCCCGCAGTGCAGCCGGCTTCACCAGCTCCTTCATTCCCAGAATCGCGCCATAAAATTCTCGAGCCGCGGCCTCGCATCCGGGCGGCGCTGCGATCTGCACGTGGTCGATGGACGCAATGCGGAACTCCATGCAGTCAGAATATCACGGCCGAAAAGTCGAAAGTCGCTCGAGGATTAGCTCGGTAGTGGGTCAGTTTGAATTGTCTTGATCGTGACACAAGGGTTCAAAATCCAAACTGACTCACTACCGTTAGCCCAGGTAAATTGCCCGATCGCATTCGCTCAGCTAGAATTCCTTTGTGACTAATTCTTCCGAAATATCTCCGCTGCTCGCCGGTCTCAACGAGCGCCAGCGCGAAGCGGTGCTCGCCACCGAAGGCCCCGTGCTTGTTCTCGCTGGCGCTGGCACCGGCAAGACGCGCGTGATCACCTATCGCGTCGCGTATCTCATCGAACAGGGCGTTCCTTCCGGCGCAATCCTCGCCGTCACCTTCACCAACAAAGCCGCCGGCGTGATGAAGGAACGCATCGGCGACTTGCTTCGGGCTGGTGGACGTGACGCCTCCGACGTTTGGGTCTCCACGTTTCACTCCTTCTGCGCCCGCTTGCTGCGCCGCGAATCCCGCCATCTCGGATTGCCGCGCGATTTCGCCATCTACGACGACGATGATCAAACCTCTGCTATCAAGCGCGCTCTCGCCGCGCTCGGCTTCACCGCGGACGACTACCCGCCGCGCAGCATGCGCGCTCAGATCAGCCACGCGAAGAATCACGGCATCACCGCCGACGAAATGGAGTCGCAGGCCAGCGAGACGCGCAATCATGAGCGTCGCGATGTCGCCAAAGTTTTTCGCACTTATAACGAAATCCTGCGCAAAGCGGCCGCGCTCGATTTCGACGATCTGCTTCTCCGCGCTGTCGACCTGCTGCGCGATCATGCCGACGTGCGCGCCGCGTGGAGTTCGCGCTTCCGCTATCTGATGGTCGACGAATTTCAGGACACGAACGCGGCGCAGGAGGAACTGGTGCGCTTGCTTGCCGGCCAAACCAAAAATGTCTGCGTCGTGGGCGACGAGGATCAATCGATCTACGGCTGGCGCGGTGCCCGCGCGGGAAATTTGAAGCGCTTCACCCAGGATTTCCCAAATGCGCGGATCATTCGCCTCGACGAAAACTACCGCTCCACCCAGAACATTCTCGATGCGGCTGCCGCCGTGGTGAAAAACAATTCCGACCGCCTCGGCAAGCATCTTCAGGCGACGCTCGGCTCCGGCAATGCTCTGAGATTTTTCGAGGCGCCCGATTCGATCGCCGAGGCCGAATTCATCTGCGGCGAGATCGCCTCGCGCGTGCGCGGCGATTCCGACGCGCGCCTCGCCGTCCTCTACCGCACAGGCGCACAGTCCCGCTCATTTGAAGAAGTATTGCGTCGCCTTGGAATCCGCCATCGTGTAGTCGGCGGCTTCAGTTTTTTCCAGCGCGCCGAGGTTCG
>JASHRI010000014.1 GCA_030037435.1 Candidatus Acidiferrales bacterium
CGCGTAGTTTGAGCGCGACTACTAGACCCATTTGTCGATCGAAAAACTCCTTCTATAACTCAAGTTTCCGACCTGCGAGACGGGATCCGTCTGTCCGCCAATCACGACGACGTTGATGTAGCTAGGATGGGGGAAATGAGGGATCACGGTGTCGTCCGGCAGCTTGTACCACGTGGCAAAAGGCTCGACGCCCTGAAGCGCGCGTGAATACTCGAAAAGATACGACCAGTTTCTGTCGCGATAATCCTTGGCAGTCTGCGTGGTGTTCTTGTAGAGATAGTCGATCAACTGGTCTTTCGTGTCGTAGCCCTGGGATTTCAGGCTGGCGGCGCACAGCGGCTCGCACAACACGAGCGCACCGAAAAAACCGGTGAACGTGCTGAAGAGATCGCTGTACTGCTGATCGAATCTCGGTGTGCCATTCACGCCGCTGCCTTTGCCCACTTGGCCCGCGGAGACACCCATGCCCTGGAACAAACTCACCACGTTCTCCTCGCGCTTAAATCCTTTTTGCACGTGGAACGGCTCCCAGGGGCTTGCCTCTTCGTTCTCCGCCATCACGATGTTGTTGTAGTTGAGATTGTTTCCCATGGTTCCAAGGTAGGTATCCCCGGGGATACCGCCATTCCCCAGATTCTTGGAAAGGAGGGTCCAGGCCCGCCCGATCGTTGCGTTGGGCTGGGCAAATGGTCCCAATGCGCCGATGCCATAATTCATGTTGAGCTTATCGCGGATGGGACCGTTGATGACCATCGCGGATGCGAGGTCGTTTGTGGAACTGAATAGCGCGGCTTGTCCGGAAGATGCGATCGCCAAAAGGAGCGGCAAATATTCCGGCTTGCATCCTGCCATCACGGCGCTGATCGCAACGTGCTTCACGGTGAAGGTCCACGGGGCGTAGGCTCCCGCGGCCATCTTGCCGACTACTTCGTCGGGATGATGGCTGGTGCCTGCCAGCATTGCATCGACTTCTTCTTCGGTGGGAATGATGATCGGCAGGTAGTCGGTGTAGCCGTTGTTCAGATAATAGTCCTGCAAATTCTTGGAAGTCTCAGGGCCGAAGGTCGCCGGACCGATGGAGGGAGTGACAACGCCGCTCTTCTTTTCCTCTGCGCTCAAGGGTTGCGTCAGTGCATCGACCACTTCTTTCATCAGAGGCTTGCCGGTGACGGGATCGGGACCATTCACGTAGGCGGCGAGTTCGTCGGGCGTTTTACCCCACACCGGGTGAGGCGTGAAAACGATTCGCTCGTGCGGCATGCCGCGCTTGGCAGCGTTCGTAATCGCAAGCTGCTTGAATGCCTTCGTCACCATGGGGCAGGTGGGGATTCCCAATTTCTCGACGGTTATGCAGTGACCGACGGTCGCTGGAGTGCAGGTGCTTCAATGGCCGATGGCCATGATGGCGGCGTTGCCGTTTTGTTTGATCTCCTGCCAGAGTTTTGGGTCGTCTTGTTCGTAGGGCCCAGCCTTTCGCCGGAAGACGGTCTTGACGCTGGGCATATTTTTCTGGAACCAGATTTGTATCTGGTGCAGGAGCTCGTTTCCGTTGTTGAATCCGGTGTCGACTAGATAGACCGTTTTGCCATCGAGCGAACTCAGGCGGGGCGCCATGGGAATCAGAATCACGGGAGGCGGCGTCGCCTTGGGGTTGAGTCCAACCAGCTTTAGCTCGCCGCTGGCCGCAGTCGTTGCTGCCTTGGCGCTCTTTGCGTCTGCGTGGAGCGAAGAACCCGCCAAAAGGGCCGGTGATGCTCCTAGAAGCGATAACAACTTTCTTCGATTTAATCTCATCGGATGATTCCCTCCATGTACGAACCCTTCATCCCGACTATGAAGTGCGCTTGCTTACGACTGCAAGGGATATAGTTCCAACCGAGGGTGGTGTCAAGCAACAGAATCAGGATTCCACTTTAACGCCTTCGCGGCCTCACGCTATAATTGCACTGCGCCAATGCCCGGATTTTTCGCCAACCTGCTGCACATCGTACAAAACAGGCGTGGCACAGACATGCAGTTCCTGTGCCGCCATCTGCTCTCCTCGCGCGGCGAGGCCTCGCAGACGGCCCTGGCGCAACAGATCATCAGCGCCATCGCGGCAATGAATTCCGGCGAGCGGACCCGATTTCTTGAGATGTTGAGCAGCAGCTTCTCGGTGGACGAAGCCGTGCTGCGTCGCGCGGCTGCGGAGTATGAGTCGGCTCCGGGTTCGGATACGCTCGCCGCGCTGTCGGCGGCCGTGGAAGCGCCTCGCCAGGAGCTTTTTCGCCGCATCAATACCGCGCCGCACGGGATCGAGACGTTAGTGGGCTTGCGGAGCGATTTACTAGAGCTATCCTCGTCCGGCAACCGCCTCGGAGCGGTCGACGCCGACCTGAAGCATTTATTTCGATCGTGGTTTAACCCCGGATTCCTGCGGCTTGAGCGCATCAGTTGGCACACCTCGGCTCTCATCCTCGAGAAACTGATCCGCTACGAATCGGTGCACGAGATCAACGGCTGGTCCGACTTGCGTCGGCGGCTGGAGGCGGATCGTCGGTGCTTCGCGTTTTTTCATCCCGCGCTCGCCGATGAGCCGATGATTTTCGTCGAGGTGGCGCTGACGAATCGGCTGTCCGAGAATGTGGAGCAGCTGCTCGATTTGAACGCTCCGGTGCTCGATCCGGGTCGCATGGACACTGCGGTCTTTTATTCGATCAACAACTGTCAGCGCGGCCTTCGCAATGTGCCCCTTGGCAATTTCCTGATTAAGCAGGTTGTAAGCGAAATAACCGCGGAGCTGCCGAACATCAAGATATTCGGAACGCTTTCGCCGTTGCCTCGGTTCGCTCAGGCCCTACACGATGAGAAAAATGAGCAGGGTTTCACTCCGGTCCGTCTCCGCCGCCTGTTGGCGGATTTTGGACCGGCATTAACTGCGGCCGCGAGGCGCAACGATTCCGTCGAAGCCTTTCTCCATTTGATTAAGCAGCCGCTCGCGCATCGCGAGACCTTGGCGGCGCCCCTGGAACGCCTTGCTCTGGCATACCTCACCAAGGCGCGAGGCCGCGATGGCAGGCTCTACGATCCTGTGGCCACATTCCACCTTTCCAATGGCGCGCGCCTGGAACGCATAAACCCCTTCGGGAACCTCCGTCCATACGGCATCGACGCTTCACTGGGCGTCACCGTGAATTACCGCTACCTGCCGGAGGAATTCGAGGAGAATCATGAGCGCTTCGTGCGCGGCGGCCAGATCAGGGCTTCCGCCGCTTTGCTGAGGGAGAACAAGATCGTGCTTGCAGCGTGGCAACCGACGGCGGAAGAACTTCACGCGAAAAAGAGGCAGGCGCCGCACCCGTCCCGCAGTCCTGGGGCTCCCGTAAGACAAAGCGCCGGCAAGGCGTAAAGGCCTTGGCCTTGCCTGTAGGCTAGCGCACACGGCGTAGTGTTTCTTCTAATCGGGCTAGTACGGTAAATCCTCTATTTGAGCGCCTTAACCTGTATCACATAATTCGGGACCGATTCGGGCACGTCGTTCCGGAAGGTTTTGAAAAACACCCCTGTGGATTCGTGAGATCTGTTCGCATCCTGATTGTCGATGATAAAGAACCGATTCGGCGCGTGATCCGGTCGCTTCTGGCCGGGCACGCCGATCTCTATCCGTCTGTGGCGAAGCGGAAGATGGAGCAGAGAAGGTGGTGGGCGAACGCCGCGTGCTCGTCCTGCGCGATCTCGGAGCCCGATCCGTCGCCGTTTAAGGCGCGACAATTCCTTCGTACGTCCTGCCAATGAAGTCTACTGTCCAGCTACGCCCACTTGTCGATCGATTCGCTCCTGCTGTGGTTCATATTGGCCAGCTGGAAAAAGGCGTTTGCCTGGCCGCCACAAACCACGAAATTCACCTGCTTCGCCGAGAGGTAGAACGGGATCATCGCATCGTCCGGCATCTTGTACCAAGTGGCGTACGGTTCTCTTCCTGCTAGTCCGAGCGGATACAGGTGGAAGGGCGCCAGGAACGATTCCTTGAAATCCTTCACTGTGCGCTGCGTGTTCTTGTAGACATATTCGGATAGCTTTTCCTTGGTGTCGTAGCCCTGCTCCACGAGACGCTTCGCGACGAGCGGGTCCAAAATCCCCAGCGCGCCGGACCCTCCGACCGTGGATTGGCACATGAAGCTGATCTGCTGATCGAACATCGCCGGCTCGGCCGCCGCGCCTTTCGCGCCATGGCCCTGCCGGATATCCGGCCCACCGAAGATGCTCACCACGTTTTCCTCGGCCTTGAAGCCCATTTGCACGTGAAGCGGAGTCCATGGACTGTTCTTTTCGTCTTCCGCGATGATGCAGTTGTTGTAGTCGAGCTGGTTACCCTGTGAACCCTGATAGGTATCGCCGGGTATACCTGCGTTCGAGAGGTTCTTGCCCATCAAGGTCCACGCTCGCCCAATCGTGGCGTTTGAATGCGCGAAGGGGCTCAGAGCGCCCAGCCCGTAATTCATGTTGAGCTTATCGCGGATCGGACCGTTGATAATGATCGCGCTGCCGCTCGACGTGGTAGAGCCGAAAAGGCCCAATGAACCAACGGAGGCCATCGCCAGGACTACCGGAAGATATTCCGGCTTACAGCCTGCCATTACGGCGTTCACGGCAACTTGCCTCACCGTGTATCCCCATCGCGCAGACGTGTATCCAACGCCCTGCTTCGCTGTCCTGAGCACTTCGTCCGGGCTGTGACTTGTGCCCTTCAGCATTGCCTCCACTTTCTCTTCTGTGGGGATGATGACGGGCATGTAATCTGTCATGCCGTTGTTCATGAAGATGTCTTGCAGGTTGTCCGCGGTGTCTGGACCGTAGGTAGCGGGTCCGGCCGCAACTGCTTGCATCCCCGTCTTCGTCTCGTCCGGGGAAAGCGGCGTGGTCAGGTCGGCGACGATCTCCTTCATAATCTGCGTTCCCGATACAGGGTCGGGATTTATGATATATGCAGCGAGCTCGTCGGGCGTCTTGCCGCCCACCGGGTGAGGAGTGAATACTTCGCGCAAGTGCGGCATGCCATCTCTTGCCGCAGTGAGGTACGACAATTCCTTGTAAGCAACGGTGCACATCGGAACCGCGGGAACGCCCATCTTTTCCATCGTTACGCAGTGACTCACGGTCGCTGGGGCGCAGCCTCCTCAATGCCCAATCGCCATGATGGTTGCGTACGCGTTTGCTTTGATCTCCGACCAGAGCTGAGGGTCGTCAGCTGCATACTCCCCGGCCTTCTTCCGAAGGACGGTCTTCACGCTGGGTATGTTCTGTTGAAACCAGGCCTGAATTTTCAGCAGAAGCGTCTCGCTGCCGTCGAAATGAGTGGCATCGACCAAATAGATCGTCTTTCCATCAAGAGAGCTGGCGCGAGCAGCCATCGGATAGAGTTGCACTGCGGGCGGCGTACCCTTGGGGCTCACCGCCGTTATCTTGGGGTCGCCCGCCGCACTCGCGTGAACATCTTTTTTCTTCCGTGGTTCCGCTTCCAGACGCGTGCCCGCCAGAAGCGCCGGAGACATCCCCAACAGCGACAGCAGCCTTCGTCGATTAACTTTCATGTATGAATTGCCTCCTCTCGCGATCTGACCCGCAGCTTACTTCTTGTACTCGTCAAACAGTTTTCCATAATCGTGATTATTTTCTTCGCAGATGTATTCCTGGATCGACCACTCGGGATGCAAAGTCAAGTTCCCGCCTTCTTTCCAGGGTGCTGCGAAGACATTTGGATCCTCGATTGTAGCTTGGTAATCGATCTTGTCGAAAGAGGTTCGGCGGTAACGTTCCACCACGTGATACGCCGCCGTGTGCCGGTAAGGACCCACGGCAGTCTTATCGTTGAATCCGACGACGTCGACCACGAGCGTGTCTCCCTCCCAGTGTCCCACGGAGTTTCCCATCCACGTCGGATCTAGATCCGTCGGACGTGGCCTGCCGTCAGTCGGAATCACACGGAACAGATGATACGCCTCATACAAAATCACTACCAGCCCGGGCTTCTCCACGATCTGCATCGGATAAGGCTGTTGGGTTGCGCCGGGGATGCCAGGCGGCAAGCAATGCTCGCCGAGATCCCCGCCGTAGTCCTCTCCCACTTTGTACTTTTCGGCTCCGGGCTTCAGCGTGACAGCACCTTCCTGATGGATGTCGAAGCCGCCAATGTAAACGCCCGAGAGGTCCGGCTTGCCATCGGCCATTCGCGGCACCGGACGGTTTGCGAATGGATTGGTGACGGCGGTTTCCGGCGCGGGAGTCGTTCCCGCTACTGTGACCGTGAGCGTTTGCTTCACCGAGCCGTTGCGCCCCTCGGCTGTGATCGTATAGACGGTGGTTCGGCTTGGCTTCACCGTCACTGTTCCTTCCGTCTGCACGACGCCCACATCGGGGTCGATAAAAATTCTTTCGAGCGCATTGATCACCTGCCACTTCAGCGTGGCACTCTGCCCCGGCTTAATGGATGAGGGCTGTGCAGCGAAGCTGACAATCTGCGTGGCCGGCCCGATGATGCGGCCACTCGGCTCCGGTATGGCGGGGTTCTGCTGCTGAGCGAAAGCCGCGCAAGAAAGCAGGAGCATCGCCGCCAGCGGGAACACCGCTCGCATCGCGAAGCACCGCGGCATGTCTTGATTGCTCTTCATTGCAAAAGTCCTACACGGAAGTCCTACGACTTAATCTGGCGCCCGTCCGGCAGCTTAATCAGGGAAGCCAGCATTACGGGATCGCCGCTCCGCGCGGGCATTCCCGTGCAACTGACCACGTCGCCCGGCTTCACCGTCGAATGGTTCCAACCATAAGAATGCAAATGAGTCAGGCTCATCATCTCAACCGACCACTGCACCGTTTTGCCGTGCGGGTCCGTGACTTCCAAAATGATATAGGCGTGCGGATTGGTCCACTGAAACTCTTTCACCACACCGGTCACCGTGATCGGATGGTCTCGGTCGTACATCGCCGTGGAGTGGTGCGCCTGAGCGGGAATCACGGGGAATATCAATCCGACGAGCACGATCAGAGCCGCGAGCCGTAGTCTCATGAGCAGGGAGACCCCTCTATTTTTTGTCTCCGAATAATCTCGTGTAATCGTGATTGTTCTCGCAGACAAATTCGTCCACCTTTGATAAATCGGTGCGCAGCGGGAAATTTCTGGTAACGGTCCACGGCTTCACAAACACGTTTGGATCGTCGATCGTGGCCTCGTAGTGCAGCGTGTTGTAGTCGCGCCTGCTGAACCGCTCGACGATGTGCAGTTTGTCCGTGTGATGGAAGCCTTCAACGATCGTTTTGTCGTTAAATCCGACCGAATCGACCACGAGGGTGTCGCCCTCCCAATGCCCGATCGAGTCGCCCATCCATGTGGGGTCCGGGTCTGCAGGATGCACGCCACCAGTTGTCGGAATGACGCGAAACGTCCCAGGATAGCCGTAAAGGACCGCGAGGTGATCTGAGCTTTGAACGATTTGAAACTGGTAGGGCTCGTCGAAAGCCTGTGGTCCGGCAAGCGGCATGCAGTCCTCGGTGCCGGTGGTGCGGCCCCGAACAAACCGGAATTTCTCCGCACCAGGCTTCAGCTCGGGACCCGCCGCGGCTCCGCCGGCGCTTGGTGCGCCGCCATTTGGCTGACGCGTGAAACTGAAATCCCAGACTCCCGAGAAATCTGGCTTGCCGTCGGCCGCGCGAGGCACTTCTTTGCTTGCATCCTTGCACGCGGCAGCGCTGTCTGCCACTGGCGTCGTGCCGTCCACGTTCACAGTAAGCGTCTGCGTCAACGTCTGATCATTCGGTCCGCGAACAGTCAATGTGTAGGTTGTGGTGGCCAGCGGAGACAATTTTTTTGCGCCGCGCGGCGTCACGCGCCCCAGGCAGGGCTCGATATCCACGCCAACGGGATTTTCCGTTGCCCAATTCAGGACCACCGACTGTCCACGCCGAATCGATGCAGGCTTGACGTTGAAGTTCATGATTCGCGCCGGCAATCGAGCGGCTTGCTGGTACGGGGCGAGTGTGCCCTGGGCAGGCGGCGGACTGGCCGTTTGCTGAGTGCCGGCGAGAGCGGCAAACGCAGCGAACAACATCGCCGTCGATAGGAGCATTGCGCGCTTGATCATCCTCGATCTCCTTCCGGCGTCGCTTTTCGTCGCACCGACGCCGTTGGGACGCATATTTCGAGCGCGAATTGCGCGTAGCGCTTGCGCGAGTTGAGAACTTCGGCCTGTCGCGAAAGAGGCGTGAAACCAATTCAGATCGAAATAAATTGCATGAAGATGAAAGCGACAAACCTGAAACAATCGGCTGCGTTCAGCATCTCCCTCTCGCCGCGTACGCCACCATGCATGGTGGAGCAAACGGAACCTAGCACCAACGTCCGCCACCCGTCAACCGCCCAGGCCGCACCGCGCCCCTGGCCGAGATCCTCGTTTTCTTGGTTTGGTATCGCCTTTGAGGCAGCTATCTTGGCAAACAATTGGCTGTCGCACGTTACTGCGATGTTGGGTTTCCGCGAGACCAAAAATCTACGGTGTGCCGTCAGGTCGAGCATGTCGGGTAAATGTACCGACTAAATCGCGGCGTGAGCTACGAAGGTTGGCGAATCGGATGGTGGATGCGGAGCGCGAGGAAGGATTGCGCTCTCGCTCGAGAAATCGGCTGTCTCGCGATCTAACTCCTCGGCTGCTTTACGATCTTGAACAGCTAATCACCGGCTCTCTCTCGCAGCTCGAAACCCTTCCTTTGAGGCGGCGATTATGGGTCCGTCTCTTCGTGCGCGCGGCTCCGCCGAGGGAGCCTTGGCCGCAGGCCGACGCCAAGGTTTTATTCCGCTCTTGTGTAACCCTCGGGTTTCTAGAATTCGTCCTGCCAGCATGTACGCCTGTACCTTGTAATAAAAGCGCTTCTCGCTGTTAAAGGTGAGAAACCACCGCCCGCACTTGCGCACGAACATGTAAAACGCCCGGGGGGAGACGCCGAACCATAGACGGGTTCCACGCGGCCAGCCGTCTCTGCGGAAGAACATCCGGCCCAGGTTGTAATAGAAACGGAGAAAGTAGCTCTTGGTGATCCTATCTTGCTCGGCCGGATGAAGCACAGCGGCTCGCGGCGAGTAAATAATCTTTTGTCCCCGACGGATTAGCCGGCAACCGAACTCAATGTCGTCTCCCAGCTGAACGCCAGAGTTCGATGCTCCAGGCCCAATATCGGTTTCGAAAAAGCCACATCTCTCAAATGCGCTCTTTTTGAACGCCGCATTTGCGCCAACAGGAGCATCTGAGATCTCTTTCGCCTCGTCGCCGTGCTCGAAACTTGGGACAGGCCCAATGCCCAAGAAATAAGGCCCATTGGTCGCGAACCACTTCGGCTTTGCGATCCCATCCCAAACCGGGGTGACTCGCCCAGCCACCGCGGCGCAGTCAAATTTTGCGAAAGTGTACGCCAGTTCCCTCAGCCACTCAGGCGTCACCAACACGTCATCATCGGTAAAAGCGACGATCTCACCGTCGGCGTTTGCGACACCCGTATTCCTGGCGTGAGACAGCCCTTGTTTTGCCTCGAATACGTAGCGCACGATAAGGCCGGAGTTACGTCTGAACTCCTCGGTCACCTGATAGGTGTCATCGTTTGAATTGTTATCAACCACGACGATCTCCCACGCAACTTCCGAAGGAACCGTCATCTG
>JASHRI010000172.1 GCA_030037435.1 Candidatus Acidiferrales bacterium
CGAATTCGCCTCGGTCCACGTACACCGCGCCCCGCGTCGCCCCGCTCGGCATGTCCGGTATGGTCTGCACGCGCGCGAACCAAAGGCGGACCTCCATTGCGAATTCCAGTCTGGGTTCATGCAACGTGGAGGCAGCCGAGCTAAATGGGGTCGCATCAGTCATCGCTGGCCTCGCTTTCGAAAAAAGTCTTAAGTCGAATCCAAGCCAAAAACAATGATCCAGCCGCGCGCGGTGATACAATCCGCTCGGTCGTCCGCGATGTCAACCGGCGGCCTACATTCGGCTTTGTCCACAGGAGAACTGAGATGAAGGTCGCGCTGATTGGAGCAACAGGGTTTGTCGGTTCCAAAATCCTCGCCGAGGCGCTTCGACGCGGGCACAAAGTGACGGCGATCGAACGTCGGCCCCGCCGCCTGGTGCCGCATCCAAACCTGACCGTGATCTCCGCCGACGTGCTCCAGCGCGACGAGCTCGCGAAAATCCTTCGGGGACACGACGTCGTCATCAGCTCATTTAATCCCGGTCGCGGCGCGGCTGGTCCCGAGGTGTTTCACAAGTTCGTCCGCGGCCATCGCGCCATCATCGCCGCCACCAAGAAATCGGGCGTCAAGCGTTTCCTTGCCGTCGGCGGTGCGGCCAGCCTGAAGACACCTGCCGGAATCGAGTTTCTCGACTCGCCCGAATTCCCTGCCGCCTTCGAGGCGTTTAAGCCTGGCATTCGAGGCACGCGCGAACTCTACTACATGTTGAAGCAGGAGCCCGGCCTCGACTGGGTGTTTCTCGCTCCCTCGGTGATGATTACGCCCGGCCTGCGCACCGGCAAATTCCGCCTGGGAAAAGACCACGTTCTCTACGACGAAAAAGGCGCAAGCCGCATTTCGCTCCAGGATTACGCGGTCGCCATGATCGACGAGCTTGAACACCCGCAGCATCACCACGAGCGATTTACCGTCGGCTACTGACCAGAAGCTCCGAATGGCCGGCGCACTCACCGTCGAAGATCGCATCGCCATCAACGATTTGCTCGCTCGCTATGCTTGGGCTCTCGACACCGGAGACGTGGACGCTTTGGTGGCCTGCTTCACTCCCACTGCCGTCGTGATCGAGGAGGTATTCGAGGAACCCGATCGCTGGGAAGGTGCGGACGGAATCCGGCGGCTCGGCGAGCATTTCCGCAACGTGCCGAATTTCCCGGGCCGCCAGCATCACGTGAGCCAACTGCTCGTCGAAGGCGACAACGCTCGCTGTTCCGCGCGCTCCTTCGTCTTCGTCACGGAATGCCGCGGCGAGCCGCCCTACGTGCTGCGCTTCACCGGCTATTACGACGACCAGCTCGCCAAGCTCAATGGCCGCTGGCTCTTCGAGCAACGCATCATCCGCCTCTGGGACGGCGAAGTGCTGCGCCGCTTTCCCGATCGCGGCCAGCGTACTCCGCGCAAGCGCCCGCCCGAGCTGGTCGTCTCGAAAAAGTAAATTGCATCGCCGCTGAAATGAAAGCGCGCTAAAATTCCCGCCGTCCGGGGTGGACAGCTACAAATCCAGAGCGATTCAGACAGGATCCTCGTGGCGATCCCATGGGCGGCGTCGCGACGAGTTTCCAACCGGAGGAGTCACATGAAATACGCAAAAGGACTTTTGACGCTCATTTCGGCGCTTGCCCTCGCCACCATCGCGCTGGGGCAAACCGCACCGGTTCGCACCCAATCGGGCCTAGTGCAAGGAACCACCGAGAATGGCATCACCATCTACCGCGGCATCCCGTTTGCCGCGCCGCCTCTTGGCAATTTGCGATGGCGCGCGCCTCAGCCCCCCACTCCGTGGAAAGGCGTCCGACAAGCTGACAAGCTCGCGCCTGCCTGCATGCAGAACCAAATCGTCAATCCGGCCCTCGGATTGGACGCAGTGACCACCAACGAGGATTGCCTCTACCTCAATGTTTGGACTCCCGCGAAATCCGCGAGCGATCATCTCGCCGTTATGGTCTGGATCTACGGCGGTGGCTTTACCATCGGCTCGACAACCCTCGCTCAATACGACGGCATGAACCTCGCCAAGAAAGGCGTCGTACTTGTCAGCGTCGCCTATCGCCTCGGCGCGCTTGGCTTTCTGGCAACGCCCGAATTGAGCGCGGAAAATCACGGCCACTCCGGCAACTGGGGCCTGATGGATCAAATCGCCGGGTTGCGTTGGGTGAAGCGCAACATCGCCGCATTTGGCGGCGATCCGAATCGCGTCACGATCTTCGGCGAATCCGCCGGCGGAATCGCGGTCAGCATGCTCGCTGCTTCCCCGCTCGCCAAGGGACTCTTCCAGGGCGCGATCTCCGAAAGTGGCGGCTCTTTCGCGCCGGCTCGTCTCGATAGCGAAGGCGGCGAAAATGTTCCCCCGCTCTCCGTCGCCGAGCGCAACGGCAAAGCCTTCCTCGCAAAAATCCATGCCGATTCGATTGCCGACGCGCGCAAGATGCCAGCCGACGAAATCCAAAAAGCATCTGGACCGGGTTTAGCTGGTTGGTGGCCGACCTTTGATGGCTACGTCCTGCTGGGCGACCAGTACAAACTCTATGAGGAGGGCCGCTACAACGACACGCCCGTCCTGATCGGCACCAATTCCGACGAGGGCGCGTTATTCGTCGCCAAGACTACTCCTGACACGTACGTCAAGAGCGTGAAATCCAGCTACGGCGAATACGCCGACAAGATTCTTGCCGCCTATCCGAGCGGTTCCGATGCCCAGGCCTTGCGTTCGGCCCGCGACCTCGCCCGCGATTCGACTTTCGCTTGGGGCACTTGGACGTGGGCTCGCCTCCAATCGCGCGCCAGCAAGGACAAAGTCTTCGTCTACTATTTCAGTCATCGCCCGCCGTATCCCAACATGCCTCAATTCAAGGATTGGGGTGCGGCCCACGGCGCCGAGATTTCCTACGTCTTCGGGAATTTCAGCCGTGCCATGCAGCCGAGCGCCGACGACAAGGCTGTGTCCGACCAGGTTTCCTCCTACTGGACAAACTTCGCCAAGCACTTCGATCCAAATGCCGAAGGCCTTCCGCATTGGCCCGCCTTCACCAATCGCGAGGCGCAGGTGATGAACATCGACGATCCGTCGAAAGCCATCCCCGTGCCCAATCTTGACAAGCTCAAAGCGCTCGACGGCTACTACGCGTGGCGCCGCACCGAGGAAGGCAAGAGTCGTCACGGAGCGGACGTCAGCCAAAATCGCTAGTTGCAGTTTCCAAAAGTAGTTCGTCAGGGCGGCGTCAGCCGTGCCGAAAAGAGGCCAAACGGGGGTTTTAACCCCTGAGTTTCTTGCATCTTTCCTGGCCCCGGGTAGGGGGCAGTTTGAATTTTCTTGATCGTGACACAAAGGGTCAAAATTCAAACTGACCCACTACTTGGTCCCCCCGCGCTTGCATTCTCCTTGAATCGCGGCGAAAATTTCACCCGGGAGAACGACATGTCCGAGCCTCAGCAAGTTCGTATGGTGAAATGCGTGAAACTCCACAAGGAGCTGCCCGGTCTTGACCGAGCCCCTTGGAAAGGCGAACTCGGCCAGCGCATCTACGAAAATGTCTCGAAAGAAGCCTGGAGAATGTGGGTTGATCACTCGAAGATGCTCTTGAACGAGTTTCGCCTCAATCCGCTCGATCCCCGCTCGCAGAAAATCATGGAAGAGCAGATGGAGCAGTTCTTCTTCGGCGGGGGGTCGAAGCCCCCCGAAGGCTTCGTCGCGCCAAAACACTAGCTTTCGTAATCGAGGAGTCCGCACATGGCCATGGTCAGCGGTGGAGAGTTGCTTGTCAGGACGTTGCTGCGCGCCAATGTCACCAACATCTTCGGCCTGCACGGTGCGCACCTCGAAACCATCTTCCAGTCCTGCCTCGACCATCGCATTCCGATCACCGACACGCGCCATGAAGTCGCCGCCGGCCACGCCGCCGAAGGTTACGCCCGCTCGTCCCGCAGCCTCGGCGTCGCCATGGCTACCGCCGGCCCCGGATTCACCAACATCATCACCTCCATCGCCAACGCTTACCTCGATCGCACGCCGGTCCTTTATCTCAGCGGTTCGAGCGGCCTCAGCGATGCTGAGACCAACACCCTGCAGTCGGGCCTCGACCAAGTCGCCGTCGCCACGCCGATCACAAAATGGGCGCATCGCATCACGGTTGCGCAGACGATTCCGCGCCTTGTCGCGCAAGCCGTACGCGTCGCCACCTCCGGCGTTCCCGGTCCCGTGCTGCTCGATCTTCCGATGGACGTGCTCGGAGCGCAAGTCGACGAAGCCGCCGCGCCAATTCCCGAAACCGTGCTCGTCGAGACGCGTCCGCTGCCTAGCGATCGCTCCGTCGAAGACGCTCTTCAACTTCTCGCCGCGGCCGAACGTCCCGTGATCATGGCCGGCGTCGGCGCGTACATGTCCGGCGCCGAAAATGAACTCCGCACTTTCGCCGAAACTACGGGCATTCCGGTATTCTCCGATTTTCAGGCGCACGGTTTGCTGCCAAGCAACCATCCGCTCTACGGCGGCACGTTTCACAAAATGGCCGATCTTTCGAAGCCTGGCGAGCGTCCTGATGTAGTTCTCGCGCTCGGCGTCCGCTTCGGACTCTTCACCCTGGGCATGAGCGACCTGGTGGTGCCGCTCGCGTCGAAAATCATTCACGTCGAAATCGATTCCAAGGAAATCGGTCGTCTGCGCCAGGTCGCAGTTCCCATCGTCGCCGATCCGCGCGAGACGTTGCGCGCATTCAACGCTCGCGCGAAGTCGCTAAAGTGGCCCAACCGCAGCGCCTGGCAAAAAACAATCTGCGACGCCAAAGTCGCTCGCCGCCAGCGCGCCCAACCCGATCT
>JASHRI010000173.1 GCA_030037435.1 Candidatus Acidiferrales bacterium
ACAACGTTTTCGAGATACGCGCCCTGGCTATCGACCACCACATCCGCGGTGATTTCATCTCCCGGGTTCAGACCCTGCATGTAGCGGACTTCGCGCACCACATAGGGCATCGTCATCGCGTCCATGAAACCCGGGATGGCTTGCCCGTCGATGTCCAGCGTGTTCTGGTCTTTGTGCACCGCGACGATTTTGCCGACCAGATGGTAGCGGTGCGTTTGCTCCTGCGCTTGCGGCTGCGGCTTCTTGCCGCACCCAATCGGGCCAACTGCAAGAGCCGCCAGAAAAATCGCCAGTGCGATGCAGGCTGCGCGAGACGCGCCGATATTTTTGCGTTTGATTTCAGACATCTCGTTTCCTCTCGGTCATACGATTGTACTCCGGCGCTAAAGAGCGGCGCATCAATAATGAAATCGGTAGCGAAATTCCACGTAGACTTGGCGTGGCTCGTTCCAGTGAAATCCGCCAAAGGTCAGACTGTTGTCCAGCTGCACGCGGAGGTTTGTGACATTCAATGCGGTGACGGAAACGGTATATTTCTCTGAGAAGCTTTTCCCGAGAGAGAGATCAAACGTGGTATGGCTAGGCAGATAGGGCCCAGGATATTGCGCGTTCGGCGTCCCGTACAACCCGTTCGTGAAACCCGACCCGTAGTACACGTTCGTTGAGGCATAGGCCTGCCACGGAAGATTCGCATTGAAGCCGAAGTTCAGTGTATTTCTCTGATCATGGTCAACAGGTGAGTATCCCGGCGGTATGTCTAGTCCACACGCCGGTGTCACAGGGGCAGGGCAAATCAGGCCCCCAGTGATTGGAGCGGTTGCCTCCGCGATTTGGTTCGCATAGGCGAGGTGAAACTGGCCGTGCCGCCAAACGCTGGGCGATCGCAGCGTGAGTTCCCAACCTTGAATCTTGGCGGCGTCCCAGGTGATCGGCCAAAAAAGATTCGATTCTCCGATATTATTGTGATCGAGCCAATTCGTCGCCTTTGTCACATAATTGTCGGCGTCAAGAATCCAACCGTGATAGGGAATCGTGACGCCAAACTGGTATTCTCGATCCCGCTCGCCGTGCAAAGGAGCAAACGTAAAGTTCTGGCTGTTCGCCAAGTCGAGCAGTGGGCCGGTGGCCGTCACGAGCGGCGGCGCTTGATAATAGTGGCCGTAATAACCACGAAAAACCAAATTCAGGCGCGGAATTCTGAAAGTAGCGCCCACGCGAGGATCGGTTGCGCTCTCCGAAATAGAGGAGGAGCTGAATTCCGTTTGGCGAAGGCCGACGATCAGCGTCAACAACGAGTTCACTTCGAACTTGTCATCGAAGAATTGGGCGGCAACACCGCCGTTTACGGCGATGGAGGAAGGGGGGAAGTTTTCACTACCATCCGTAAACTGGTTACCGAAGTAGTTGTATTGGTGCTGAAAGAATCCATAGATTCCAGCTTGAAAGTCGTTTTTCCAGAAGATTTTCTTGAAGACCGCCTGCATGCCTGCGTAATTGGCCCGCTGATTTACAGTTGAGATGACGGGATAATCGCTTGCTCCCCCTTGGTAGTCTGCGGCGTTGAAATGATAAAAAGGGGACACCGTAAGCAGCGTGTTCGGATTGAACGTGTGGACCCATGAGAAAGTCAAGTATCCATCTGGCTCACGCTCGGTATCCCGGAGGCCATAACTGGGAGAAACTCCCGCCTGTTGCAGGATCTGATTTCCGGTCGAGTTGGGATCGGGGTCGATGGGGATCTGGTAGTAATCCTGCCGCAAAGAGGCAACCACCCGAAATTGGTTCTTGGGATCGGCATTAAAGATGAACGAAGCGAATCCTCCGTAGCCATTCTCCGCATCGTGAAAAACTTGAGGTATCGGGGTCTGAAGTCCGTAATTGCTTCGGTTCCCGTTTAAGCTGGCATAATAAGCGAATCGCTCTGTGTGCCCTCCGCAACTGACTTGGTTATTCGTTTGGTAGAAATTTCCAAAGCTAACGAGGAGATCGCATTCATTATCGCGTTCAAAACCGTTTCGCGGCACGATGTCAAACTGACCGTATGTTCGGTCTCCATAGTCGGCGTCATAACTCCCTCTCAGAACTTCGAGATAATCGATGTCCTTCGGATCGATCTGAGGCCCCAAATTGCTGGCAATGTTTGTATTCGGGATAGGAATGCCGTCAATCAGCCAGTCGACCTGGTGGCCTCCTCGCATGTGCAGCATATCGTGCGTGACATATGTACCCGGCACATAATCTGTAATCATCTGTAGGCCGTTGGTGCGATCCGCTCCGGGTGTGTCCTGAATGTCTTGACGGTTCAGCATCGTCGTCGGTGTGACACTATCCGTCGTCGTCTCGACTGGAGATTCCGAGACGGCGACGGTTTCGCTCACTGTTGCGAGAGCCAGCTCGAAATGCAGCACCGGGGAAGTGTCTGAGGCCAGCGTCAGCGATTGCTTCTCTGGGCGGAATCCTCGTGCGGTAACGCTGAGTGAATAGTTTCCAAACGGCACGGCCGGAAAGGAGAATGACCCGTCGTCAGTCGTTGTTGCCGATTGAGACCAAGCCGAGGTTGCGGACCTAATCTGTACCGAAGCGCCAGAGACGGGGCGGTGCTGCGGATCGTGCACAACGCCGCGCACGCTGCCGAACACCGTCGCTCGCGCTGCAATCGCAACAGCCAGCAACACCAGCACCAGGGTCGCGCTTACCAACACCCTTCGCATCATGATTTGCTCCGATCCGTTCGTCAAAGCCAACAAGCCGACACTCGCATCCGCTCTTCGAGCCGGCGACGAAGCGGCTGTCGCATTTTTTTCGGACTGCACGATAGAGGCCCGTCTGCGCAAATCGACCTACACGCAGACCCCGGGCGTTCGTACGCCACGGTTGGGCTCGCAATCAGAAAAAGGCGTGAGTCAGCTTCTAGGAGGTTCGAACGGTACGGAAAGGAAACCCTGTGGTACAAATTGCGAGGATTGCGATAAGCCCAGGCGCGCGCTGGTAACCATCGTTCGCAGTGTTACATGCGGCGACGGTGCAGTCGGCGCCATCATCGTGTTCAATCCGAAATCTGGCGGATGATGCTGCGCGTTCATTGCGCACGTTCGATTCTGCACGGGGCAATGACCGCACATGGCTTTGCCGCGCGAGCGCTGCGCCTGCGAGTCGAGCGACTTGTACACCATCGAGCACAGGCAGATGCAATTCGCTCCGTCGTTTCCGGAGCGCGCCACTAGCGCCATCGGCGTCGCGAACAGAGCAAGAATCACGAGTATCGCATGCGCTCGTTGCATTGCAAGTAAGCTAGCACAGAGTAGCAGTAAAAATCAGTACGCGCGCGGCCCGTATTTGGATTTCCGCTCGTGATTTGCGTTCCATAGTGCTTCCATGTAGGCTCGCGAACGATGCTTCCCTTCAAGCTGATTTACGGCGAGGGATACGACCTCCATCTCGGCGCGCACGTCTTCCCCTCGCAAAAATTTCGCCTGATTCACAACCGCCTTCTGTCTGCCGGTGTCGCACAGGCCGCGGATTTTCTCGCTCCGGAACCTGCCACGGACGACGATGTGCTCCGCGTTCATTCACCGGATTATGTCCGCAAGTTGAAGGCCGGCTCTCTGAGTCGCGCTGAAATCTTGCGTCTCGAAGTCCCCTATTCGCGCGAACTCGTGGACGCGTGTTGGCTCGCAGCCGGGGGCTCGATCCTTGCCGGTCGCCGCGCGCTCTCCGATGGTTGGGCGGCCAACATCGGCGGCGGATTCCATCATGCCTGTCCGGATCATGGCGAGGGCTTTTGCGTGATTCACGACGTGGCCGTCGCCATTCGCCACCTGCAATTCGATCGCGTCATCGAGCGCGCCATGGTCGTGGACACCGACGTTCACCAGGGCAACGGAACCGCCGAAATTTTTCGCGGCGATCCAAGCGTCTTCACTCTGTCGATTCATCAGGAGCACAACTATCCTCACCCGAAACCGCCTTCAACCGTCGATATCAATTTGCCCGACGGGATTGGCGATGACGAATATCTCGCCGCACTCGACGAGCATCTGAGCCGCGCTTTCGCCGATTTCTCTCCGCAACTTCTGTTCTATGTCGCAGGCGCGGACCCATACCGCGAAGACCAGCTAGGTGGTTTGGCGTTAACGATAGATGGACTCGCGCGTCGCGACGCGCTCGTTTTCGATTACGCCCAACGCCGTGGCGTGCCGGTGGCGAGCACCTTGGCCGGAGGTTACGCGCGCAAGTTGGAGGATACCGTCAGCATCCACG
The DNA here is from genome assembly GCA_030037435.1 of Candidatus Acidiferrales bacterium. Classification (GTDB taxonomy): domain Bacteria; phylum Acidobacteriota; class Terriglobia; order Acidiferrales; family UBA7541; genus Palsa-295. The sequence continues at coordinate 4,261 of JASHRI010000173.1, forward strand.
CAAATACGGTCGTAGCGATGCGCTCCGCAGCGCAGCTTTCTCGTCGTAGCCGATCGCAGGCAAGCTGACATTCGCAGGATGGGTTAGTGCGCCTGGCCGAGCGCGGTCTGAATCGCAGCAATCAACGATTCGGGAAATCCCTCCTCGGGCATTCCTGTGGCGCGGTATGCGATTTCTCCGCCGCGCCCCAGGACAACTACGGTCGGCAGCGTATCCACCTTTAGAAAGTCATCGAGTCCGTCGGCGTAGACCACCGGCACGCTCCACTTCTCGCGCGACACGAATTGAGGCACCAGCGTCTGGTCCTCATCCGTGTTCACTGCTAGGAAATCGATGTCAGAATTCCCCTCAAAATCCTTTGCCGTCTCGTCAAACAGCGGTTCCAGCTCGCGGCAGGGATCACACCACGTGGCCCAAAAGCTCAACACGACGATTTTCCCTTTCAGAGGTGCAAGCGGCAGCGGCGCGCCGTCCAGCTGCCGCAGCACAAACGCAAATGGATCGCGGGCGTCTCGATTCGGTGCCGCCACACGCGCGGAGTTTGCCGCGGTGGCAGAGGTTGCGTCGTACTGCTGGAGAATCGCGTCGCCCATTCCTAGATCGCTGCCATGAACTCGCCGCCACACGTTTCCAAGCTCTTCACGCACCGTTCGCCGATCCACCGTGCCGGCCGGACCGCTCGCTGGCAGCGCAAACGCGCGCGCGTATTCTTGAATGGCTGTGGCAAAGTCTCCGCGCAGCTCCGCGATCTGCCCAAGCATTTCCGCCGCGAGCGCGTTCGCATCGGCCGCGTCGCTTGCTTGCAGGTCCTGGTTTGCAGCGTCGTAGTTGCGCTGCGATTTTTCCAGGCGCGCGCGCACGTAAAACAGCGCGGCGCGCAGCCCGTTTTGGCTCCGCTGCCATTCGGCCACCGACTGGCGCGGCGACTTATCTGCGGGTGTTGCTTTCTGGACGCGGTCCAGCACGCGCGTCACATAGCCGTTCGCGCGCGTCAAGCTCGCGTCGTCTCCTTGTTGTTCCAGCAGGCTCACCGCCAGCAGCATCATCTGCGAATCGTCCGGACGAATCGCAATCAATCGCTCGGCGTAGTCTAGTTCACACTCCGTATCGCGGATTTGCTGGCAGGCCTCCGCAAGCGCGCGATAGATGCCCGGTTTTCTCGGCGTGTCGGGAAATTTTTGCAAATAGGCGGTTAGGTTGCGTACCACCGCTGCGCTGTCGTTGCCTGCATCGCCCAGCGCTTTCTGAAGTTCCGCTTCGGCCTCGTCGTTTTTTGCTGCCCCGGCGTTGGGCGCGTTCGCGGCTGGCGCGGGCGATTTTGTGTTCTGCGCGACTGCTCTAGGACAAAGCGCACTCGCGCCGGTTGCGAAAGAAATCGCGAGAATCCACACGAAGCAGCTAGGGCGCATCGGCCCATCTTATCGCGCATCACAGCGAAATGCGGGGTTTTCGGTGCGAATGGACGTTAGTGCAGGCCGACGTCGCCGGAGCCGGTCGACACCTCGACGCGCGCTTTCCCATCGCCGATGCGCGCGTCCAGCTCGTGCCTTCCGGAAGACTGCACCATCGCGTTGGGGACCGTCACGTCGATCGAACCGGAGCTGGTTCGGCCGGAAAATTCGAAGCTGGCGTTCGCCGGAACGTGCATTTGGATGCCGCCCGAACCGGTGCGAGCGTCCCAGAAATCCATCGCGCCCGGATTGCCGTCAATCGAGATGCTGCCCGAACCCGTGTGCAGCCGCAGGTCCGCGACCGCGCCGGACACGTCGATGTCTCCGCTGCCGGTAGTCGCTTGTGTCCGGTCGCCCGGCTGCTCGATGCGGATAGAGCCCGACCCGGCCCGCGCGCGCACTTCGCCCTTTGAACCTCGAATCACGATGCTGCCCGATCCGGTGCTAACCGAAACCAAACCTTGGCTATTGCTGAGCGTCACGCTGCCGCTGCCGACGATCGCGCGAACGTCATTCGCGATGTTCATGCCGGTAAGACTTCCCGAGCCAATCGTGAACTCTGCCGGGCCTTGGATTCCATTAAGCTCCACGTCGCCCGATCCGGATGCGCCGCGGATGTCCGTGTCCGGAGGAGTGGTGACGCTGTATTCGATGCTGACGTGGCGCCCTATAGAATTGAAGCCGGGCATCCCAACATGCACGAAATTGCCATCCTGCGTGATCGGAGGATTCGAACTGAAATCCCTCAAGTCTTGCTGCGCGGACTCTGGCGACCAGCCGTACATGCGAATTAGGGCGTGGACTTCAACCGTGCCGGGATTGCCCGCGCTAATGCGCGTGTCGCCGCTGCCGTTGGAAATCTCCAGGCGCACCGGCCCGTTAACAGTGAACGAACGGTCGACCGTACCTTCCGCGCTGTACTCGGGCGCGCAGCCTGCCAGAAACAACGCCGCGAGAATCGCAGCCGTCCATGCCAATCGTTGATTTGAGAGTGTCATGTCGTTGGAAAATGCGCGATTCAGCTCGTCTGCGCCTTCCGCTATCTATGTACGATAGGCAGCGCAAAAAAGTTCCACGGCCACGCGCCGACAGTTGCCAAGAAGTCGCGGTGCATCGTGGCTGCTTATTTTAGGGAAAGCAAGGAATTCAGCGAGCCCTGGCGATAGCCCTCGAGGTCAAGAGCTATGAATGCGAAGCCCGCGGCTTTGACCCCGGAAGCGATCTGCTGTCCCACTGCGCGCTCCAGTCCTCGGGCCATTTCTTCGGGCGCAATTTCGATTCGCGCCAGATCGCCGTGTGCGCGCACACGGAACTGCCGGAAGCCGAGCTCGCGCAGCACGGATTCCGCTCGTTCGATTTTGTCGAGCAGTTCCGGCGTCACCGCCGCGCCATACGGAACGCGCGACGAAAGGCAGGCGGACGCGGGGCGATCCCATGTGGGCAATCCGGCGCGGCGCGAGAGCAACCGGATTTCCGCCTTGCACAATTTTGCGTCGAGCAGCGGTGCGAGAATGCGGTGCTCGTGTGCGGCGCGGTGGCCTGGGCGAAAGTCGTGCGTGTCGTCGGCATTGATGCCGTAAGCGATCGCGGAAAAATGCCGCTCTTGCGCCAGCGCTTCCATGCGCTCGAAAAGCTCGTCCTTGCAGTGATAGCAGCGATCAGCGCCGTTGGCGACGTAGAGCGGATTATCAAATTCCCTGGTCTCGATAAATTCGTGACGGAGGCCGGCAGTACGTACGCACGCTTCGGCTTGCTCGCGGTCGTGCCGCGAATAGCTGGGTGAAAGCGCCGTCACGGCAAGCGCCGATTCGCCGAGCATCCGATTCGAGGCCCACGCGAGATACGCCGAATCCGCCCCGCCGGAAAACGCGATGAGCAGCGAACCGACTTCACGCAGCGAGTCAAAAAGACGCTGCTGTTTCTCGAGCGCCGAGTTCTCGTCGATGGAGACTTTAGCCGCGGCTGAAGGAGTCATCTCTGCGGGCCCAGTATAGCGCGGATTTCTTATTGGAAATCGATCAGAACGTCAGCCGTGCCGGTCTTCGGGTCTTTCTGGAGGAAGTGGCCGATTTTTTCGTAATGAAACGGAAATCCCTGAAATGCCTGCTCGATCCCGCTGGTAAAAAACTCGTCATAAACGCTCTCGTCCAGCACTCCACCCTCCGGAATTTTCCATGCTCCTCGAATGCGCCGCTCGCCTTCGACGGAAAGCCCACTCAGCACGAGTTGCCCCATGTGGTATTGCGGCCCTTCGGTGATGGCCACGGTGTAGGCGACTCGCTTGTTATTAGCGTCGAATTGCGGCGTGGGAACGAGAGTCACATCCAAATAGCCGTGGCGCGTATAGGCGTCGTGCACTGCATTCCACGCGGCCTGGATTTTCATCCCGTCAGCAGGATCACCCGCCTTGAAAGGAACGAATACATTGAGCTCTGCGGAGGATATTGCGGCGTTGCCCGTCCAAGTGACTCCATTCCACGTGAACGC
>JASHRI010000015.1 GCA_030037435.1 Candidatus Acidiferrales bacterium
CCCGAAGCCAGCTCAATTGTCGCTCGCGAGTCTATGCCGCGCCCGCTGCTCTGTCAATCGCTGCGGACACGCGTGAAAATTCGCCTAGCGGTTCTTCCATTTCGGCGCGCGCTTTTCGACCAACGCGCGCAAACCTTCCTGCGAATCCTCCAGCTCGGCGAGTTCATTCAGGAAAACTTTCATCGAATTGCGCACGCCGTCTCGCAGCGGCAATCCCAGGCTACCCAAAATCGCCTTCTTTGCCATCGTCAACACCGGACCCGACTGCGCCGTCACCTTCGCGATCACCTCGGCCGTTTTCTTCTCGATCTCTCCCTCTGCCACCAGCCAGTTCACCAATCCCAAATCGCGCGCGCGTTCGGCAGACATCGCCTCGCCTGTCAACACCAGTTCCAGCGCCTGCTTCGGCCCCAAAATCGACGGCAGCACCGCCGCAGCCAGCGGTGGGAAGGCACCCAACTTGATTTCCGGCTGAGCGAACCGCGCCTTCGGGCTCGCGATCACCAGATCGCCCAGCGCCGCCAGCTCCGCGCCTCCGCCAAACGCCGGTCCATTCACCACCACCAGCACCGGCTTCGACGTATCCAGCATCGCCGCAAACGCGCCGTGAAATGCATCGAGCAATTGAAACACGCGCCGCTGCGTGTACTCGCCCAGCTCGATCCCGCCGCAAAACGCCTTGCAGGCCGAATCGATCACGATCATCTTGATCGAGTTGCGCTCGCCCAGCGTATTGATTCCCGCGGCCAGCTCGCTCAGCATCCGCTCGTTCAACAGGTTATGCTCGGGCCGGTCTAGCGTCAGCCGCGCCACTTCGCCGTCCACGCGCACCTTCACAAACTGAAATTCCTCGAGCCTCGGCGCCACTAACGCCAGCGTGCCGAGCACTTCCACCCCGCGCCCTTCCTTCGACATGATTGCCCCCGACCCGGTTATCCCGCCCAGCTCTGGCGAGCCTTCGATAAATGACGAGCTTTTGAACGGCGAATTTCGTTGAGCCTTCATCAGTCACACGCCTCCATCGGCAAATTCCGATCAGCCGTCGAAGCCTACCAGCCGCAGTGAGCCGTAGAAAATAACGAGCCCGGAAAATACCAAGCCTGCGAGCCGAAGTATGAATGATGATGAACCCATGAAAATGTTAGATCGTTTCCAGCGCCGCCGCCACGCACAATCCCGCTCACGCGCACAATCCGCCAAGACCCGCGCGGTCCTGTCCGCCGCCTGTCCGGATGGCCAGCTTGTCCTGCGCAATTGCGCTAGCCGATTTATAATGACGCCCGGCGCGCCCGCTCCACCGGCAGCCCTCATCGCGCCGCAAGGGAGGCATTCATGTCCAATTCCACGATGCCGCGACGCTTCTGGTTCGCGGCGCTAGCCGTTGTGCTCTTCGCAATTTTCACTTCCAGCCGCGTGCTGCGCTCCGCGCCGAAAAATGCCGCAGCCGCGCATCCTGCGCCGGGCGCGTCCGCGCGCGCCGCGCAAACCGACGCCGCTCCATCCGTCCAGCTCGACCCGACCCACATCACCTACAAGCTCCCCGCGCAAATTCAGTGGACCGGCCGCGAGGGCGTCGCGCAAACCGCCGTTCTCGTGGGCGATCCGATGAAGTCCAGCGCCCTCTACGTCGAGCTCGTGAAATGGTTCCCGCACAATATGAGCCATCCACATTTCCATCCCAATGACCGGTACATCACCGTGCTTTCCGGCACGTGGTGGGTCGGCACCGGCAGCAAATTCGATCCGAATCAGACCGTCCCGATGCCCGCGGGCAGCTTCGTCACCGATCTCGCCGGCAAAGTTCACTACGACGGCGCGAAGGACGAGACCGCCATCATCGAAATCGTCGGCATTGGTCCCGCTACCATGACGCCCGCCGAGGAGAAGTAGCTGCATTAAAAGCTAAAAGCTAAATGCAGTGAAGGGTTGACGAAGTAAAAGCTAGATGCCGTAGCCTTAATCCATCAACTGTGAGGTCCGATGAAAGCCTGGGAAATCGTCCCCAATAGCACCAGTCTCGACGGCCTGATCCCCGCGCAGCGGCCCGAGCCGAAGCCCGGCCCGCGGGACGTCGTCGTCCGCATGCGCGCCGCGTCGCTCAACTATCGCGACCACGCCATCATCACCGGCAAATATCGCTACCCGCTCGATCACAACACCATTCCGTGCTCCGACGGCGCCGGCGAAGTCGTCGCCGTCGGCCCCAGCGTCACGCGCTTCAAGCCAGGAGACCGCACCGTCTCCACGTTTTTTCAGGTTTGGATCGACGGCTTGCCGCCGAAAAATCGCAAGGCGCTCGGCGCCCCGCTCGACGGCACTCTCGCCGAGTTCGTCTCGCTCGACGAAGACGGCTGGGTGCCCATGCCTCCCAGCCTCACCTTCGAAGAAGCCGCTACGCTTTCCTGCGCCGGCCCCACTGCCTGGAATGCGCTGATGAACGCCGGCGCGCCTATCAAGCCCGGCAACACCGTCCTCTGCCTCGGTACGGGAGGCGTTTCGATGTTCGCGCTGCAATTTGCACGCGCCGCCGGCGCTCGCGTGATCGTCACCTCCTCAAGCGACGAAAAAATCGCGCGCGCCCGCTCGCTCGGCGCCGTCGCCGGCGTCAACTACAAGACGCATCTCGAATGGCAGAAGGAAGTTTTGTCGCTAACCGATGGGCAAGGCGTCGATTGCGTGATCGAAAATGGAGGCATCGCCACGCTCCAGCGCTCGTTTCAGTGCGTTGGCTGGGGAGGAAAAGTCGCGCTGATCGGTGTGCTCGGCGGAGCGCAGGGCAGCGCCAATCCGCACGATTTAATGTTCAAGCTCGCCAGCCTCCACGGCATCGGCGTCGGCAGCCGCGCCAGCCTCGAGCAGTTGATTCAAGCGATCGAGGTCAATCGCATCAAGCCCATCATCGACAAAGTTTTTCCGCTCGACCACGCCGACGACGCCTTCCGCCTCCAGTCCTCCGGCGGTTACTTCGGCAAAATCGTCGTCACCATGTGACTTTTGCTTTCGCCTTTGCCGTTGCCTTAGGTTTGGACGTAGCGCCGCGGTCTTCAGCGCGGCATCCGGGTTCTTGCTTACGCCACTTGCTGTCGCCCTCGCAGCGGCCAGCTCCTTGCCCTGTGCCTAGTGAAGGGTACGTGGGCAGCCGTCGCCTTTGCCTCTGTAGGGGCGCTGCTCGCTATGCCCCACCTGCGTCGCGCGGGTCATGCTGAGGCGAATGCCGAAGCATCCCTCCGAAAAGGTTTTGCCTTTGCTCTTGTTTTCGGTTCACCGGCGAGCGTGGCCGTCCAAACCGCCACGCCGCATTTCCAACTCAATTTCTGCCATGTGAGACAACCAGCCGCCAGCGGATGGGCCCTTGGTCCGGTCGATGTTGATGGTGGTTTTCTGTCGGCAGAGCGTGATCCGCCGCTGCGATTGCGACTTCACGTCCGCACGGCTCGCAGCGATAGATTCCCGGCCAAGGTGCGTATGCTCCCGATTCTAGAATCCTATCG
>JASHRI010000174.1 GCA_030037435.1 Candidatus Acidiferrales bacterium
ATCGCCAAGCACGATCTTCAGGCATACCTCGCCAGTGCGGGAGCGAACGGCGTGCTAATGCTCTACCCCAAGGAAATCCGCAATTATCGAGATTGGTTGCTAATCGACCAGGATCTATGGCGCCAGTACTGGTTTGGAATGACCAACCGCGGCGTGATCCCTCAGCCTTATTGGTGGGACGAGCAGTGGACCATTTCCGTGCAGCACACCGACGCCGACATTGATAAGCACCTCGCAGCGTTTGAAGACGTCGCCCCCGGTTTGGCGAAGGTGCAACAAGAGCGCGGTTCGGCGTTTGTGAATGCTGCTCACTAGAGTCCAAGTACTTCGCGATCCAAAGGTCAACCGAAGTTGCCGAATGAGGCGGTCACATCGCGCGGCGAAGCAGCGGGACCGGAGGTCGTAACCCTCAGGCGCGCTCTGGGCCGCTGGGACCTCGTTTTGCTCTTCGTAGTGGCGATCTTCAATCTGAATGTCCTTCCATCGATCGCAGCCAACGGAGCCGTCACCACTTGGTTGTGGATCATTGCACTCGGCTTGTTTTTCTGGCCTCAAGGGATTGCTGTAATCGAGCTTGCTCATCGCTATCCCGGCGAAGGCGGCGTGTATTTGTGGACCAAGGAAGTCTTCGGCGAGTGGAACGGATTCCTCTCGGGTTGGTGCTATTGGACCAACAACATGATGTACGTTCCCACAATCATGCTGTATTTCGTGGGCGTGTTCGTATTCGCGCTCGGTCCGCGATACGAGTCGCTGGCTGATAGTAAGCCGTTTGCGCTGAGCCTTTCGATCGTTTTGCTAATGCTCCTCGTGGTCTTGAACATCGTCGGCCTGAATGTCGGCAAGTGGATCAACAATTTTGGAGGGCTTGGCGCAGGAATTGCCGCAGCTGCCTTAATCGGTTTGGGTATATTCGTTGCGACTCGCTTCGGCACAGGAATGTCGCTTGCCGACTTCGCGCTTCCAGCCAACGCGCGATCAGTGCTGAACTCCTTTGGTGTCATCTGTTATGCACTCGTCGGACTCGAACTCGCGTCGGTTATGGGCGATGAGATCGACAACCCGCGAAAGACTCTGCCCGGAGCCGTCGCCTGGGGCGGGGTTCTGTCGGGCATCCTTTATGTGGGTGCCACCTTGACGTTGCTGATGGCAGTCGGCAAAACGAAGATCAGTGTGCTGCAGGGCGTCGTTCAAGCGGTCAGCGCTATGGCTGACCGCGTCCACGCGGGGTGGATCATAGTTCCATTTGCGTTTTTCTTGAGTCTTTCCATCGCCGGCATAGGATCGGCTTGGCTCGGTGGCTCCGCGCGCATACCGTTTGTCGCTGGTCTCGACTCGTACATGCCCGCGTGGCTTGGAAAGCTTCATCCAAAATACGCGACGCCCTATGCCGCTCTCATCGTGCACGCTACCATTTCTCTCGTCCTCATCGTCCTCAACTTCGCCCTGGTCGGTTCAAGCGTTCAGGAGTCGTTTCAGCGCTTGCTTTCCTTGTCCGTCGTACTGCAATTGATCCCGTTTTTATATATGTTCTGTGCCCTGCTGAGGATTGGCCTCCGCCAGCCGTTCACCCGGGGGCATTACAGCAGGAGCACGCTAGTTCTGGCCGGTCTCAGTGGATGCTTAACAACGGCGGTGGCGATCGCGGTGGTCTTCTTTCCAGCCCAGCAAATCAAATCTCTGCTTTCGTACGAGATATGGATGTTTGGAGGAACACTCTGCTTTGTCGGCATGGCCGCATTCTTTTTCTTCGTCTATGGCAGACGTAAAACCGCCGACCGCAGGACGGTCGCCGCATAAATGGCATAGTATTCCGGCATACATAGTTGCTTGCTGGCTCCAGAGGAGGTATTCCCCGTGCCGAGTAGTCATACAAAACGTGGTCCTACAAAACGTCGCCCTACAACGGAAGCCAGCACGTATAAAAACTACGTGAACGGGCAATGGGTTGATAGCTCGACGGGCGAAACGTTTCCCGTCTACGATCCTTCCACCGAACAGATCATCGCCCATGTTGCCGCTGCCAACAGCGCCGATGTGGACCGCGCCGTGACGGCGGCGCGAGCTGCTTTCGATTCCGGTCCTTGGCCCCAGACGACTGCGCAGGATCGGGGTCGCATTCTGTTCAAGCTTGCTGACAAAATTCGCCAGAATGCGGCGATGCTCGCCGAATTGGAGTCCCGTAACACCGGCAAACCAATCGTCGAAGCGGAGTTCGACATTGCGGATGTGGCCACCTGCTTTGAATACTATGGCGGCCTCGCCAACAAGGTGACGGGCAATGTGCTTCCGGTTCCGGCCAATGCCCTCAGCTTTACGTTGCGAGAGCCCGTCGGTGTCGCCGGTCAGATCATTCCCTGGAATTATCCGCTGCTGATGGCGGCCTGGAAGGTTGCACCCGCTGTGGCAGCCGGCTGCACATGTGTACTCAAGCCTGCGGAGCAAACACCCCTCACTGCACTCCGGCTCGCGGGCTGGCTCGACGAAGTAGGATTTCCTCCGGGTGTGGTGAATGTAATCAACGGCCTTGGCGAAACCACTGGCGCTGCTCTTGTCGCGCATCCCGCCGTGGACAAAATTGCTTTCACCGGCAGCGCCGCTGTTGGCAAGCTTATTGTGAAAAGTGCCGCGGATACGCTGAAACGAGTGTCGCTCGAACTCGGAGGCAAGTCGCCAAACATCTTTTTCGCCGATGCCGATTGGGAGGCCGCCGTTGACGGTGCCCTATTCGGAATCTTCATTAATCAAGGCGAAGTTTGTTCCGCGGGCAGCCGCATCCTCGTCGAACGGAGCATCTACTCGAAGTTCGTCGAGGCTATGACCGAAAAGGCCAAGCGCATAAAGCTCGGTCCGCCGCTCGGCCGCGACACCAAGATGGGTCCGCTGGTAAGCAAAGCGCAGTATGAGCGCGTCGGATCCTATATCGAAATCGGAAAAAAAGAGGCAAAGGTCGCTGCTGGAGGCGGCCGTGCCCAGCAGTTCAGCAAGGGCTACTACATGCAGCCGACTATTTTCTATGACGTTCAGAACAGTGCCCGCATCGCTCGCGAAGAAATCTTCGGACCAGTCGCTTCGGTCATCCCGTTTGACGGCGAGCAGGAAGCGATCCGAATTGCCAACGATACGCCCTATGGATTGGCCGCGGCCGTCTGGACCAGAGATATCTTTAAGGCCTTTCGCGTGGTGAAGTCATTTCGCGCCGGAGTCATCTGGGTCAACCACATGCAGCCAACCTACATAGAGGCGCCGTGGGGCGGCTACAAGCAATCGGGCTTCGGTCGCGAGCTGGGCCCTTGGGGTCTTGAGGAATATCTCGAGACGAAGCAAGTCTTCGTCAACTTAGACGAGACGCCCATCGGATGGTATTAGGCACGGCCGTCACTCAGAGGATGGCGATTGCGGCAGCGCATCGGTTCCTCTGGCGCCCCGTTTCGTCATCATAATGGCGGAGAGGGTGGGATTCGAACCCACGGTTGAGTTTCCCCAACACACGCTTTCCAAGCGTGCTCCTTAAACCGCTCGGACACCTCTCCGCGATGTAGGCGTTCAAAAGCCTAACAAATTGGCGATGGACCGGCAAATGCGCGCGGCGCGGCACTCACGAAGCGGTCGCGCGGCGGCAACAAATCGCAACGATGTCTGCTACACTTCTGTGGCCGCTCCGGGGTGGTGCAATTGGTAGCACATGGGCCTTTGGAGCCTAGAATCTTGGTTCGAGTCCAAGCCCCGGAGCCATTCATCGAAGCTGGCATTTTTGCGAGGTACGATTCCCTTCCCTCTTGATTAGGCTCCCACCGAAAACGTCTTGAGTTGCGCGCGCCTTGTCCGGGCGCACGGCTGCCGCCGCGAACGTGTATTGGGTATACAACATCCCCGACTGGCTATTCACATTCATCTCGGTTCTGGTGACCGCAGCGATTGGGGTCGGTGGGATGTTTGCCACGCGGACGTGGGTGAAACGTCTGCATCTCGGTCACTCGCACAACGAGATGGTCAGCTACTATCTTGCAGCGGTCGGGGTTTTCTACGGCATCACGTTGGGATTGATCGCGATCAGCACGTGGCAGACGTACACGGATGTCGATAACAAGGTGACACTCGAAGCGTCAGCTATCGCTGCGCTCTGGCGTGACGTGAGCGACTACCCTGAACCGCAGCGGACGATTCTTCAGAACAACCTGCGGAACTACACACGAGATATAATCGACTTCGCGTGGCCGTTGCAGCGCCGGGGTATCGTGCCGCCAGCGGGTCCCAAGGGGCATTTGTTTTTCACTCACTTCGAGGAGGCGCTCTACGCGTTTGAGCCTCAAACGCAGGGACAGATGGCCCTGCAGATGACCGCGCTGAATCAATTCAACACGCTAGCCACTCTGCGGCAAGAGCGTATGCAAACGGTGAAGGCCGGGCTGCCCCAATCCATGTGGATTCTGGTGATCTTGGGCGCCTTCGTCAATTTGGCGGTAACTTGGTTCTTTGTGGCGCCCAACGTCAAAGTGCACTTCTGGATGACACTACTACTTTCTGTGCTGCTGGGCCTTTTGATTCACGTGCTTGCCGCGGTCGACAATCCCTACCGCGGAAAAGTGAGCGTGTCGCCTGACGCACTCGAGCTCGCCTACGATCAGCTGATGGCGCCATAGGCGAGTCTGTGTCGCTCAACTGATGATATTGAAACTAAACTGTTCGTTTTCACCGCGCCACGAATCGCGGCGGCGCAAGCCGTGATCACGACATTCGAACTACATATTAGAGACCGAAAATTCCGCCCAACAACATTCCCAGCAAGAAAAAGCACACCACTCTCCACATCAGCTGACGCCTCATAGCAACTCCGTGTGTAAAAGTTACTGAACCAAGAGATTATACGGGAAAAGTCCCGAGTTCGTTGCTGCAGATCAATCACTTAGCCATCAAATCGCGCAAGTGCCGCGGGGCCCCTATCAGTTCTGCCAGTTGTTGGCAGGCGCACCGACGCGGATGCTTTGTGCTTGATTCTCGCATCTTCGTCGCAAGGAAGGACCCATGAACCCAAATCTATTGGAGACCGTGGAAGGTTACTTGACCCCCGACGTAAATTCCAAGATCTCCAAACTCGTTGGTGAAAATCCGAGTAACACCCAGAGAGCTGTCGATACGATTGTGCCCAGTCTCACGGCTGCAGCATGCCACCAAGCGTCGACGCCGGCTGGCGCCTCAAGTTTGATGAACATGCTGTCTTCGAGCAATTTAAGTTCGATCCCAGCGAATTTCGCCGACTCCCTGGGAGGCGGCACCGCAACAGAAGGCATTACACGAACTGGATCGAGCCTTATCAACGGCCTGCTCGGCAATCGAGCGAACGGCCTGGCTAGCCTCGTGGCGGAGACTGCAGGAATCCGGCCCGCGTCGGCTTCCTCGCTGATGAGTTTGGTAGCGCCGCTGGTGTTCGGCGGGCTCTTGAAGCATGTGACGGCAACCGGCTTGACCGCATCCGCGTTGCCGGCGTTTTTGGCAAGCCATCGCGATCAAGTATTGCGAACGGTGCCCACGGGTTTGGCCAACAAACTCGGGGTAGCGAGCAACGCGGATCTATGCGGCGCACCGGCTCCAGTCGCGCATCCCGTGGTGGTCCCTGCGGCGAGGCGTCCATCGGCCGCCCGATGGTTGATACCGTTGGCGGCGCTCATCCTCGGTCTCCTTGTCTGGAGAGCGTTTCACCGGCCTGCGCTTGCCAGCATCAAGCTTCCCTGCGGAACCACCCTTTCCGCGGAGCAAGGCAGCTTTACCTACAACCTTGCCAATTTCATGATCAACGGGTCGGCATCGGACGTGCCAAAGAGATTCGTGTTTGATCACCTCAACTTCGAGTCCTCGACGACGGAATTGACTCCAGATTCAAATCAGACTGTAAACAACCTCGTGAAAATTATGGCGTGCTATCCAAACATGGCCGTAGAACTCGACGGGCACACCGATAATACGGGCGATGCGCAAGCAAACCAGACACTCTCAGTCGATCGCGCGAATGCAGTGAAGAACCTGCTGGCGCAGGGTGGCATCGACCCGGGACGAATTACCACGGCCGGCTTTGGAGACCAAAGACCCGTCGCTTCTAATGACACTGAGGAAGGGCGCGCGCGGAACCGCCGCACCGAACTCATCGTAGTGAGGGCGAAGTGAGCGGATCGTCTGGCAGCCGCGAGGGAATTCTCTCGCGGGAGCTGACCGTGTCCGAACGGGAAGGTTCCCATGTCTTCTAACGCGAACGATCTCGTTGTTCGCCTGCACGAAGAAGGCGTCTCTGTCGACAAGAAACGGGTCATCACGGGCCGGGTAAGAATTTCGACAGTGACCCGGCAAGAAGAAGTCCCCGTTGACGAACTACTTCGACAAGAGAGCGTAGAGGTTGAACGCAAGACTTTGAACCGGCCCGTCGACAAAATGCCGCCAGTCCGCGAGGAAGGCGACACACTGGTCATCCCAGTTGTCGAGGAAGTTCTCGTAGTTGAGCGAAGGCTGATTTTGAGGGAGGAAGTTCGCGTCCGACGCACTCAACAAACCACGAGACATCAAGAACAAGTGAAAATCCGAAAACAGGAAGTTCAGATTACGCGGCCGCCGATTGAAGCAGAGACAGGCGCGGAAGAATCGGCGGCCAGAGAATGAAGCGCAGATAATTTCGAAGGAGGAGTTATGGCGTACGAAAAGATTGTGACTGTTTACAATAGCGGCGACAAGGCAAAAGAGGCTCTTCGCGTTCTGCAGGCGTCCGGATTTCATCCAGATGAAATCAGTCTATTGGACCGGACTTCAATCGGAAATGCTCCAACGCATGAGGCCGGCTTCTGGCGCCGCATCTTTGGTAGCAATGTCTGGGATCATGAGTCCGAAGTTTACTCCCGGACCTTGAAGGAAGGTGGGGCGGTACTTTCGGTTCGCGTCCCACGTGAGGAAGTTGCCCGCGCGATGACCGTCCTCGACGTTCACGATCCCGTCGACGTCCACGAGAAAGCCAAGTCGTACGGCATTGCAGTTCCGGCCGCTGCGAAAGCACTCGTTGTTCCGCCGGTCGAGGCCAAAGCTGCGGCGGCTGCCGCTACTGTGGCCGCAGGAATAAAGCCTGGCGCAAAGGACGAGGTAGTTCGACTGGCCGAGGAACAAATCAATATCGGAAAGCGTCTGTTCGAGACCGGAACCGCGCGAATTCGGCGGTATGTGGTTGAGAAACCCGTCGAGGAAGAGGTAACTCTGCACGAAGAGCACGCCGAAATCGCACGGCGCGCAATTTCCGACCCTTCGTATGTGCAGGACGTCGACTGGGAAGATCGAACCATCGAGGTCACGGAGACTGCGGAACGGCCCGTGGTGAGCAAGACCGCTCGCGTGGCCGAGGAAGTCGTGATCCGCAAAAGCGGGTCTGATCGTGTCGAGACAGTGCACGATACGGTTCGCAGGCAGCAGGTCGATGTTGAGCGCACGGACAAGGACAGCCAGAAGAAAACTTGATGACCTGTGGTGGCCTGGATCGATTGGCTTGCCGGACAAATCAGGCTGGGCAAAGGAACTTGTCCGGCGAGCCGGTCGTGA
>JASHRI010000175.1 GCA_030037435.1 Candidatus Acidiferrales bacterium
GACGCCCGAAAACTTTTCGGCCCACGCTTTTTCCACGCCGAGCGCCATCGCGTAAGGCAAGAATTTTTCGAACGTCTCAGGTGTGCGATCTGGCGGCATCGCGCGGCGAATCGGGTCTGCTTCCACGGCACCCAGGAACATCTTGAATCCCTCTACTTTGTCGAGAACGGCGCGCCCCGCGCGCGTCGGCGCTTTAAGTAAATGGTGAAACACTGCGTGCAGCGCGATCGCTCCGAGCACGGTCACAGCCACCGAGATCGACGTAGCCAGGACAAAGAAGGCAATGCCCATCGCTTCGCCGCCGAGAAATGGAAGTGCAAGTAATGTGACCGTCACCGCCTTTGCTGCGAGCCCCCCGATCACGTGGCCGCCCTCGAACGAGGCTCTCCAGGCATTCACGACTCCATGAATCAGTCCCACTACGGCAACGCTCCAGAGACTCAGCCATATGCACATAAAAGCGGCCATGATCACCTTCGGGCCGCCTTGCCCAGCGACGAGGCCGACGACCAGCAGCGCCGAAAGCACTAGCGCCGGAATCATGTAGCCCGAATTATTCAGAAAATAGATTTTGAGTTCGGTCGTCTTGAGCCATTTTTTCAGCGCTCCGATCGCGGCGCTGATCGTCGTGTGATTTTCATTGTGCAGCCAAATCTCATCTCCTCCATCGAACAGTATGTCGGCCACGGTTTTTTCGTCGGGCGTCAGGCCGTTGCCATCGGCTTTCGTTCGATAGAGCGTATACGTTCCGCTCTGTTCCTTGATCTGCAAATAGCCCTTAACGGCCATGTCAACCACTGCCGAAGCGAAGGCCTTGTTGTCGTAAGTCATGTGCGCCAAGTACCGCGTGGCTGCGGGAGAAAATCCCGGCGGAGGTTCATAGAGTGCGACGATCGCGCCATGCGCGGGCTTGCGGCCCACGGCGAGCCACGCCGCCAGATAATAGAGAAGAATCAACGCCAGACCACCACCGCCGATCAGCGCCTCGCGATTATCCTGCAAGAAATAATTGAGTCTCTGTTCCTGAGTTGGCTCGGCGATGAATCCTTTGGGCCACATCAACAGAATCGTCAGCCCTTGGTGCGCGCCCAAGGGACGGGCCGTGTCGAACTGGAATGAGTCTTCGGGTGACTTTCGATAAACCAAATAGTGCGCCATCGAACCCTGCGGCCCGGTGTAACCATTGAGAGTCACCTGGTCCGCTGAAATCGTAGTTGGCAGGTGGACGGTAGCGGAAGCGTGATAGATCGGGAAGATCCAGCCATTTCCGGTGACGTTCCAGAACAATTCGTCGTGGTCACGAAAAAATCCGAGCTGGCGGTTCGTTGTATAGGCGATCGCGTAGGTGTGATCGCCCGGCGGCAACATAGAATTCGAGCGGCCGAGATAGATACGCTTCCCATTCATGAGGTCCGTGACGCGTGTCTGCTCCGGCTGGCCGTCTCGCGTGGCGCGAATCAATTCAAAACCTACCGTGTAATGGTTGCCGAGCCGGTCGGTATAACTCGTCGGAAAATCGCGATAGATTCCGTGCCGAATCTGATTGCCCGCGCTGATTACGCGAATTGTTTCCGTCACGAGCAGCGATGCGTCTTCGTTCAGATCGATATCGCTGTGATATTCGAGAATGGCTTCCGTCTGCGCCCGGGCGGGCACTGCGCGCAATAGGACAGCGCACGCCAGACATAGCGCGACACGGGCCCACGCAAACCGTCGATGCATGTTTTTCTCCGGAAAGGAACAACCGATCTGCCGTCAGGTTAGCAGCGATATGGAGTGGGAGCAATTGCGGCCCCAGTGGACGTTTCCAGGAAACAGGGCCAATGAAGGTCTAGTTCGTCGCCTGCTGGGACGCCTCATGCGACTTCGCGCGCGACCCTCGATAATAGAGTATGAGCCCGATCGCAATTCCGCCGGCGGTGCCGGCGATCAGCTTGCCTTCGAAACTCCATACGTTCGTCGCCTCAGCAGGAGGAATGAACGACAGCACGATGCCCAGCAGCACGACCACGGCGCCCAACAAGCCCGCAACCCAGACGCCGATTTTTCCTCCCGGGATCAGCACGGTGTTCTCGCCGGCTTTCCGATCGGGACGTCTCGATAGCTTGATCGCCGCCGCGTACATGTACAAAAACGGAATGAAATACAGGATCGTTCCGGCATCCACGAAGATCTGGTAGGCGTTGTTGGCGGTCTCGTTCACTTGAACGAGCACTAGAATCGCGAGGGAAATCGCAGCCTGCACCAAAATCGAAACCCACGGCGTTTTCCATCGAGGATGAATTTTGCCAAATGCCGCAGGCATGTATCGGTCGATGCCCACCACAAACGGAACGCGCGATATCCCCGCCACCGTCGAGCCTACGCCGCCGCAGTTTCCGAAAAGCATCACCACCGCCGCGATAATTCCCAAGAACGCGATTCCCGAGGCCGCCGAACCCGCCGTCAGCGCCTGGAACACCCCCGCTTTCGGGTCCACGGCCTGCGCTGGCAGCACCGCCAATAACGCAAACGTTCCCACGACGTAGATCAGCGCGATCATCACGCCCGATCCAAGAATAGCTCGAGGGAACGTTCGCTGCGGATCGTGCACTTCTTCGCTCATCGCCGAAACCAGCTCGAGGCCCGTGAACGCAAACGCGATTTGCGGCCAGAAATTCAACGTGCCCCAATTCCATTCAGGCAGAATGTTGTGGCGCGTGAAGTGCGTCGTCGAGCCGTGGGCGTGCCACAAGTACGCGCCCAGGCCGACCAGCATGATCAACGGAAGATACGTGCCCACTCCTCCCGCGTTCTGCAGCCATTTGCCGACGTTCAATCCGACGATATTCAGCGCCACCGCCACGACCAGAAATGCCACCGACCCAACCAGCAGGAATGTCCGGTCCTGCGCCAGATAAGCGGCGCGGCTGCCGCCCACGTATGCCGCCATCGCGGCGCTGGCCATGATCAATCCTGGAAAGTAGAAGAATGTGTAGACCCAATACGTCCAGCCGGCCACGAAACCGTGGAATTCTCCGAAAGCTTCTTTAGACCATACGTACAGGCCGCCTTCGTCGGGAAAGCGTGTGGAAAGCTCGACAATGACGAGCGTCGTCGGCAGAAAGAACAGGATCGCGGCCAGCACCCACAAGCTGATCGAAGAACTCCCGTTGTGGGCCGCTGCGGCAATCCATCGCGGCCCAAGCACCGTTGCGATGTTGAAGAACAGCACATCCCAAAAGCCCATCGTCCGGACGAGCATTTTCTTCGCCTCGGACAGGCTTGTCTGGTTCACGCTGTCGCGTCCAAAGCCGGGATCAATTGGTCTTGCAGCAGGAAATTGCGGAGGAAGGGATCGCGGGATTGCTCCAGCTCTTGCCAGGTGCCGAAAAATATTGCATGGCCTTCCGCAAGAAAGATCACACGATCGGCCAGTTTTTTTGCCAGGTGCGTATCGTGCGTCACCACGATCGACGTCTTATGCAGCGTTTCTTTGAGCTTCACAATCAGATCGCTCACGTGCGCGGCCATCAGCGGATCGACCATTGTGGTCGGTTCGTCGTAAAGGATGGCGTCCGGATCCTCCGCCAGCGCTCGAGCGATAGCCACGGCGCGCTTCGTGCCGGTGCTCAGATCGCCCGGCAGCCTGTCCGCCAAGTCCGATACTTCAAGCATCGCCAACAATTCCTCCACGCGCCGGTCTGCCGCGTCACGGTCCTTGTACATCTCGCTATCCTGCAAAGGGAAGCTTACGTTTTCCGCTACGGTCATTGAATCGAATAGCGCGCCTGATTGAAATACCATCGTCACGCGCCGTCGGATTGAGGAAAACTGCTTTTCGCTCCAGCTTGTCACGTCCTGACCGGCTACGATGATTCGGCCTTCGTCCGGCTGCAGAAAGCCCATCAGCAGCTTAAGCGACACCGACTTCCCCACCCCGCTCCGCCCCATGATCACGGCGGTCTCGCCACGTTCAACGAAAAAGCTGACGTCTTTCAGAACAGCATTATCGCCAAACGACTTCGAAACGTGCTGAAACTCAAAGTAGTGGCCGCTCATTTCCGATGGCCGCTCCCTGCCTCGCGGAGTCTCGATTTCGCCTCTTCGTAATCTTCGGGAGAATTCATATTCTTGAACAGTAGCCCGGACGAATCAAAGCTTTTCCATTCCAGCGGTCCTATCATCTCCACCACCAGTTGCCGCAAGCCATCGGTTACCTTGCGTGTGCCGCCCTCCAGTTCCGCGCGGATCGTGCTTTCGCATCGCTTGTGATACATCGCGCAAAGAGGTTCGGCGCCCCTGGCATTCATGGCCAAAACCGCGTCTCCCTGCGATTCGCGCGCCCGTGCCGCCATGTAGCCGAGCCATTCGCTCGTAAGGTACGGTAAATCGCACGCCACGATCAGATTCCAGGCCGTGCTCGATGCTCTCAGCGCCGTCGCAATTCCTCCCAAGGGCCCTGCGCCCGGCCAATCGTCGGCAATCATGCGCAGGCCAAAGGATTCATAGCCGCCTGGATTGCCAATTATGGCTGGCGGCGCCGCGACAACCGATTCAACCAGCCGCGCGGTGCGCATCAGCAACGGAACGCCCTCGAATTCCAGCAGCGCCTTGTCGCGCCCCATGCGCGAACTCTCGCCGCCTGCCAGAATAAATCCCGCGATTTCCGATTCGCCCATCGTCTCGTCAACAACTTTCTTCGGAATCAACCACAAAAGGTGGGTGAATTGTAGCCCTCGAACAGAACCAACTCAATGCGCAAGCTTCCGCGCTAGTTCTTGACGTATTCTATTGTTGAATAAGCACTTAGAATATGAGTGACGTCAGGTCGCCAGACAGGTCCTGTTGCCTTTCGCCTTGACACCCAGCCTCGTTTTGCTATATTAGCACTCGCTTGCGAAGAGTGCTAACCGCCGCTTCTGCCAAGCAACACTCAGTAAAACCACCGGAGGAATCGCAAAATGGCTGGCAACATTACGCCGCTCCACGACCGCGTGTTGGTGCGACGGCTTGAAGAAAAGGAGACCGTGAAGGGTGGCATCATCATCCCTGACTCGGCCAAAGAGAAACCGCAAGAGGGTGAAGTGGTTGCCGTGGGCGCCGGGAAAATCAACGACAAGGGCGAGCGCATCGCGCTGGACGTGAAGGCCGGCGACCGCATCCTGTTCGGCAAGTACAGTGGAAACGACATCAAGATCGACGACGAGGAATTCCTGATCCTGAAGGAAGACGAAATCCTCGCCAAGATCGGCGGCGCTGCCAAGGCCGCCGGCGGCAGAAAATAACTGCCCGGCGCGCGAATACCGCCCCGGCTAACTATTTCATAGAATCGAAGAGGAGAAAGGGACATGGCAAAGCAAATTGTGACCGGTGAGAGTTCGCGCCAGTCGATCCTGCGCGGCGTGAACGTCTTGGCGGATGCGGTGAAGATCACGCTCGGCCCCAAGGGCCGCAACGCAGTGATCGAAAAGAAGTTCGGCGCGCCGGTAATCACCAAAGACGGCGTGACCGTGGCCAAGGAGATCGAGCTGCAGGATCCGCTCGAAAATATGGGCGCACAGATGGTGCGTGAAGTCGCCTCGAAGACCTCCGATGTCGCCGGCGACGGCACCACCACGGCAACCGTGCTGGCCCAGGCGATCTTCCGCGAAGGCGTGAAGACTGTGGCAGCCGGCGCAAGCCCGACGGCTCTCAAGCGCGGCATCGAAAAGGCCGTGGAAATCGCCGTCGACGAAGTGAAGAAGTTCCACAAGGACGTAAAGGGCGAGATGATCGCCCAGGTCGGCACCATCAGCGCCAACAACGACAAGCAGATCGGCAACATCATCGCTGAGGCCATGAAGAAGGTCGGCAAGGACGGCGTCATCACCGTTGAGGAATCCAAGACGATGGAGACGACGCTCGAAGTCGTGGAAGGAATGCAATTCGACCGCGGCTACCTCTCGGCCTACTTCGTCACGGACCCGGAGCGGATGGAATGCTCGCTTGAAGACGTTCGCGTCCTGATCCATGAAAAGAAGATCAGCTCGATGAAGGATCTGCTCCCGCTGCTCGAACAGCTCGCCAAGATGGGCAAGCCGTTGCTCATCATTGCCGAAGACGTCGAGGGCGAAGCGCTAGCCACTCTCGTGGTGAACAAGCTGCGTGGCACGTTGCAAGTCGCGGCCGTTAAGGCTCCCGGCTTCGGCGACCGCCGCAAGGCTATGCTCGAAGACATCGCCACGCTCACCGGCGGCAAGGCCATCACCGAAGACCTCGGCATCAAGCTTGAGAACGTCAAGGTCGAGGATCTTGGCCGCGCCAAGAAGGTCACCATCGACAAGGACAACACCACGATCGTCGAGGGCGCCGGAAAGGCCAGCGAGATCGAAGGTCGCGTCCGCCAAATCCGCGCGCAGATCGACGAAACCACCTCCGACTACGACCGCGAGAAGCTCCAGGAGCGCCTCGCCAAGCTCGTGGGCGGCGTGGCCGTCATCAAGGTGGGCGCGGCAACCGAGACCGAGCTGAAGGAAAAGAAGGCTCGCGTCGAAGACGCCATGCACGCCACCCGCGCAGCCGTCGAGGAAGGCATCGT
Source organism: Candidatus Acidiferrales bacterium (assembly GCA_030037435.1). Classification (GTDB taxonomy): domain Bacteria; phylum Acidobacteriota; class Terriglobia; order Acidiferrales; family UBA7541; genus Palsa-295. The sequence continues at coordinate 6,560 of JASHRI010000175.1, forward strand.
TCCCGGCGGTGGCGTCGCTCTGGTTCGCTGCATCTCCGCTCTCGATAAGCTCAAGCTGCACGATGATGAAGCCATCGGCGTCAACATCGTGAAGCGCGCTCTCGAAGAGCCCATGCGGCAGATCGCGCACAACGCCGGACACGAAGGCGCCGTCATCGTGAACCGCGTGCGCGATTCCAAGGACGATAACTTCGGCTTCAACGCGGATTCAGGAGAGTTTACTGACCTGGTCAAGGCTGGCGTCATCGACCCGGCCAAGGTCACTCGCCTCGCTCTTCAGAACGCCGCTTCGATTGCCGGCCTGATGCTCACCACCGAAGCTCTGGTGGCGGACATCAAGGAAGACGAAAAGAAGGGCGCAGCCGGCGGCGGTATGCCCGGCGGTGCCGGCGGCATGGGCGGAATGTACTAAACCGCTCGGCCAAACCGAACCGAATTACCCAGGGCGTCGCGATCAAGTCGATCGCGGCGCCCTTTGTGTTTTGCGCATCGATGCCTTCTCCGATCGCGCCCTTGACCGTCGCAGCGGCCCAGTGATACCACTTCGCTAGCGTTTCACTCGGGTATCAGATAGCAACGGAGAACCGACATGAACTCTCCATTCGCTCGAAGGCTTCTGTGTTTTGCTTATGTCGCGCCAATCGTCCTTCTGGTATTCCCCTCGCTTTGCCGTGCGCAGGGCGGGAACAACAGCCCGAATCTGTTTGTCGCCGGAAATGAGATGGAAGAGCGAATGGAGCTTTCGAACATGGACGCACTGGGCGACAAGGATCAGGTTGCCGCGTACAAAGCGTTCGTGAAGCAGCAAGACCCCGCCAAGAAAATCCAGCTGGGCGACAAGTTTCTGGAAAAGTACCCAAAGACAAAATTGGCGGAGCGCGTCGACGCCGGGATGATGGACGCCTACCGCTCGCAGCAGGATTGGAAAGACGCCTACCAATCTGCGGACAATGCGCTCGCGTTGCAACCCAACGATATCGACGTCCTCACCACGATCAGTTGGACGATACCTCACGTCTACAATCCCAACGATTCGGACGCCGATCAGCAACTGGCCAAAGCCGAGACGTACGCCAAACACGCCCTCGACCTTCTCGCCAAGGTCTCGAAGCCCGCCGGCATGAACGACGAGCAATTTGCCGCAGTCAAAGCGAAGCGGACCTTCCAGGCGCATAGCGCCCTCGGGCTCGTCTATTTCCGCCGCGAAGATTACGACAACTCCGCGAAGGAGCTTGCGCTGGCCACGAAAGGCAATCCAGTCCAGGACCAGACCGATC
>JASHRI010000176.1 GCA_030037435.1 Candidatus Acidiferrales bacterium
ATACAGCGATGCCGAATCTCCAGGTCGCGAGCGCTTCTGGGAATCACCAAGCTTCCCGACATCGGGTCGCCGGTTACGGAATCGGCCACAAGGCAATCGTCGGCGTAGAGGTGCTGCCAATCGAAGTAACCCGCAGCTCCCAGAAGCGAGCCGCTAAAATCGGGGTGGGTAAGTACATCGATTTGAGCGTTGCCGAGCCAGACGCAGCGATTGTCTCGCAGGCCCGCCAGATATTGCTTGCCGGTTCTCGCTGCCATTGTGACCTCCGTCAGGCCGTAGCGATATGTCTGTAAGTGTACATATTGTATGTATTCATTCGATCGTCGCAATGCCCAAGAAATTGTGCGCGAAATTGAGAAGGAGGAACGCCGCCGAATGGAGCTGGAGTCTGGGATCACTCTCCGGACGTGGTTTCGTTTTGCTGAGCGCTTGCCGACGGCAGCCAGTAGCTGGCGAAGATTGGGATCAAGAACAGAATTGCGAATGGGGACGTGATCATGCCTCCCACAACCACACGAGCAAGCGGCTGCTGAGCCTGCACGCCGATGCCGCTTGAAACCGCCGCGGGCAACAGGCCCAAGCCGGCGGCGAAACACGCCATCAGGACGGGCCGCATTTCTGCAAGCGCGCCGAGTTCGATGCTCGCGTTCATTGATTGAGAGCCGACGCCTTTCCGGCGAATACCCTCGACGAACACGACTCCGCCAAGCGTGCACACTCCTATCACCGAGGCGAAACCGACGGCTGCGGAGATGCTGAACGGCGTCCCAGTGACGAGCAGCGAGAGAATACCTCCGATCGCGCCGAATGGCAGGATCACAAGCACGAGCATGGCGTGGCGAACCGAGTTGAATGTGGTGAAGAGCAGTCCGAAGATGATCACGAGGCTAATGGGAATCACTGCGGCTAGGCGGTGCTGTTCCTTTCGCAAGCTCTCGTACTCGCCAGCCCATTCGAGATGGTAGCCTTCGGGCAGATGGACCTTGGCGCGAATTCGCCTTTGAACGTCCTGTACCGTTCCGGAAAGATCGCGGCCTCGGACGCTGAACTTGATGGGGATGAATCGCCGGCCATTTTCGCGGTAGATCATGAATGCGCCCTGGTGCAATGAGACGTCGGCGACTTGCCCGAGCGGCACATTTTTCCCGTCGGGTGTAGGCAGCAGAATATTGCGAATGGCGTCGGGCGTGTCGCGAAACTGGGGCTGATAGCGGATCACGAAATCGAAGCGGCGGTCGCCCTGCAGGATCTGCGTTGCGGCAATTCCTCCGATCGCGGCTTGAACGGCCGTGTCTACATCGGAAGCCATCAAGCCGTAGCGCGCGCTGGCGGCCCTATCGATGGACACGATTAGCTCGGGCTGGCCCGATTCCTGAAAAACTCCGAGGTCGGCTACTCCAGTAACATTGGCCATTACGTCGCGGATCTCGTCCGCTTTTTCCACCAGCGTGTCGATATCGTCGCCGAAAAGCTTCAGCGAGTTTTCGCCCTTTACGCCGGACATGGCCTCTTCAACGTTATCTTGAATATTCTGCGAGAAATTGAAATCGATGCCCGGATATTTTTCCAGGCGCGCGTCCATCTGAGCGATGAGTTTGTCTTTGGTCAGACCGCGTGGCCACTGGCTGGGAGGTTTCAGCGAAACCATGAATTCGATGTTGTTGAACGTGGTCACGTCCGTTCCATCGTCAGGCCGACCCATTTGCGAGACCACCTGGGTGACGACGGGAAAATCCAGCAGGATCTCGCGAAAGTCGTGGGCCATCCGTGCCCCGGTTTCATATGAGGCATCCTGCGGCAGTGTGGCGCGAACCCACAAATTTCCTTCCTCGAGGCTCGGCATGAATTCGCCGCCGAGAAGAAACAGCGCGATCACAATGGTCGCCGCCAGCGTGGCGCACCCCGCGGCCAGAATCGTGTGGCGATGAGACATGGTCCATCGCAGCCACCGTGCATAGATTTTGCCCAGCCAAGCGACGAAGCGCGTGTGGTGAGCTTTCACTTTCTCCGGGTGCAGAAACGAGGCAAGCACAGGCGCGAATAGCGTGGCAAACAGGAATGCGCCCGTCAGCGCGAATCCGTAGGTTTGCGACATCGGCGCAAAGATTTTTCCAGGGACGCCTTCCATCGTGAACAGCGGAATTAGCGCAGCCACGATCACGAGCACCGAAAACGCCACGGGGCGGACGGCTTCGGCTGTAGCGTCTGCAATTAAATCGAATGTATTCGTGCCCGCGTTGGCAGCTTGCAGACGCCTGTAAATATTTTCGAGAACGATGACGGAAGCGTCCACCAGGATGCCGAAGTCGATCGCGCCAACCGAGATTAGGTTCGCCGAGCTGCCGGATAGCACCATGATCGAAAACGCGAAGAGCAAGGAGCAGGGAATCGTCAGCGCGGCGATCAGGGAAATGGGTAGATCGCCGAGGAACACGATCAGAATGAATGTCACCAGAATCAGTCCTACGATCACGATGTCGCGCACCGTGCTGGTGGTTAAATGGATTAGATCGGTCCGGTCGTAAAGCGTGATGAGCTTCATCCCATGCGGCAAAAGGCCGCCGTTCAAATCCGCGATTTTCTGCTTCAATGTGCGCAACGCGGGAATCGACTGCTCCCCGCGCTGGAGCAAGACGATTCCCTGGATTGCATCGTCATTGTGATTTACGCCCACCTGCCCCAGGCGCGGCGCGCTGCCCTCGTGGACGTCCGCGACATCGCGAAGATACACAGGAACTCCGTTGCGCGCGGAGATCAGCACATTTTGCATTTCCGGCACAGACTGCAGCAGGCCGACGCCGCGGACGTTGACGCTCTGGCTTCCCATCGACAGATAGCTGCCGCCGGCATTGGCATTGCTTGCGGACACGGCTGCGATCACTTGCGGCAGCGTCACGTTGTATTGCAGTAGCTTTCGCGGGTCGACCTCGGCGATGTACTGGCGCGTCGTGCCGCCGAATCCGGCCACGTCGATGATTCCGGGAACCTGTTTTATTTCACGCGTGACGGACCAATCCTGCGTTGCCTTCAGCTCGTTGAGGCTGTACGAAGGACCGGACAGCTGATAACGATAAATTTCGCCAATGGGAGACTCAGGCGAGAGCTGAGGGCTCAGATTATTCGGCAGACTCAAATTCTGCAGGCGATTCAATGCCTCCTGCCGGTCCCAGAAATAGTCACTGCTGTAGTCGAAATACAGCTTTACGTCGCTAAGGCCGAAGATGGTGATCGATCGGACGTCGTCGAGATGCGGCATGCCGAAAAGAGCGGCTTCGACAGGAACCGTTACTTGCTGTTCCATCTCCTCAGCGGACCACGACGGATTCTGCGTGATGAATTCGACCAGTGGCGGGGATGGATCGGGATACGCCTCAATGTCGAGGCGAAGGAACATATAGAAGCCGGCCGCGATCCACGCAACCAGCGCGATGATCACCAGCGGGCGGTAACGCAGCAGCGATGCGATCAGGGAGCGCATCCGCCGCTAGCCCGCCGATGCCGAGCGCAAAAGCAACGCTCCCTGCGAAACAATCACGTCGCCCGATTTCAGTCCGGTTGTGATCTCGACGGTGCCGTCGACCGTGCGTCCCAGCTTCACGTCTTGGCGGCCGTAACGTCCATTCCCCTGGCTCACGAATACGTACGCGTCGTTGCCTTCGCGGATCACGGCGGCGGCTGGAACCAGGATTCCCATCTGCGATGATCGCAAAAGGCGAATCGACCCGAACATCGAAGGCTTCAGTCGAGTGCCGGAATTAGCCAATACGACTCGAACGTGCAGAGTCCGCGTGTTGGGGTCGACCGCATCGGACACCACGCCTACGCGGCCGCTCCAGTGCTGGTCGGGATACGCATTCAGTGTTACCTGTGCGGGTTGACCTGCTTTCGCGGCTGTCAGATCCTTTTCGTAAATGTCGCCCACTGCCCAGACTGTGGAGAGATCGGCAATCGTGCATAGCGGCTGTGCGGCGGCCAGCGCGTTGGAATACTCGCCCGGAGCCGCACCCACATCGAGGATTACGCCAGAGCGCGGCGCGACGACACGCAACTCGGTTGAGGCGTGATCCGGGTCCATGCCATACACGCGGATCTGTTCGCGGTCCGCGTCCAGCTCCGCCTGCGCGCTCTCAGCGTCCGCCTTGGCTTGCTGATAATCCTTCATCGCGATGGCATTGTGGGCCAGTAAATCCTGCGAGCGCGCGAGTTGCTCCTGCTTCACCTGGTAATCCGCTCGCGCCTTCTGATAGTCCGCCACCGCATGCGACAAGTCGCTGCTCTCGAGCGTTGCCAGCGTTTGCCCCTTCTCAACCCGGTCCCACGGACGCACCTTCATTTCGACGATTCTTCCTCCCGCCGGCGGATAGACGTGAACCACTCTCGTCGGATCGGCCTGGATCTGCGCAGGCAGCTCGAGATAGTCCGGTATCGCTGACTGCTGCACGGTCATTGTCTGGATTCCAGCTGAGTTCGGCGCAACGTACTGACTGTCCGACGAAGCCGCGGAGTTTGCAGGCGGCTGGCTTTGCTTGGCGGTTGAACCGCTGCATCCCGCCATACCCACGGCGAAACAAAATAAGAAAATCGCTGTTTTCATTTGCAAGCGCTCTTTCTTGCTGAGTCTCAATCCATCACACGCAACGCCATCTCGGAGTCGGGGTTCCAGAAACCCCATTTGAATTGTGGTGCGTCACCTTCGTCCGTGCCGGAACGTCCAGATTGTGTGGTTTAGTTGCTGCGAGCCTTCGAGCGTAAACTGCGGCGAAAGAATCCAACCGCGAGTTTACGCCGCGATGAGCCGCGCGCTTAGATATGGAGAATATCGGTGGGAGGTGCGCGTCCGGCGCAGGAAGCTAGAGGATAGAACGAGCCAAATTTGACGTCGGCGGGCTGAATGGATGCAGCAGCTGTTTGCGCGCTTGAGCCATTGCTCACCTGTACGCATATGCCAGTGCGGAATTCCTGAGAAATGCCGAACGTTTCCAGGGGTTGGCTAGCAGAACTATTCCAATTCGAGTTCGGCTTGCGAAACGCTGCGGGAAAAGCCGTCGGCGCAACCCGTAGGAAGCTGCCGTGCCCGTCATTCAGTAGGATCGCGACCGGCTGTCCGAGCCACGCCGTAGACAGGATTAAGTCGATGGCTTGGTCGCCATTTACATCGCGCGCCTCGATCAGCAATCCACCTTTAGGCGCGACCAGCTGAAACAAAGTCGGGCCGGATCTCGATAGGCGGACTTGGACCCAGTAATCATTCGTCGACGGGGACTTCGTTTGTCCAGATTGAATGCTGGCGAGATCGGGGCGATGATCCCCGTCAAAATCAGCAATCGCAAAGGGCACGCCCGGTCCGGCTGGCGCAATCGCGGCGCTTCCGGCGTATGCGCGGGTCGTCAGCCGAGGTACGCAGGCTCCCAAAACCAGAAGTACGCAGGTCCACAACAGCCCATTTCGCAGCCTATGGAAGCTGTGCGCTGGGGCGGCAATGTCAGTCGTTGTGGGGGTGATCTTCGTCACGGAATTCCCATCAGTCGGTGCTCTTTGGCGGACAATCGAATTATCTCGTAGAGCGGCTCGAAAATGAAGCGTGCGTTGATCGGACAGTCACAAAAGGCTAAGGTCTGCTCGCCGATAGCCGCTTCCGCGATCCATCCTGAATCGCCTTGACATTGCCTCGTGCGGCATACTAAATCGTCTATGCGGAACGCTAGCCGAGAAAGTTTTAGGGGAGCCAAATGAGAGCCGGAATCGCTCGAATATCCGCCATACCTGCCTTTTTGCTGGCCGCAAGTTTGGCTGTTTTCGCGCAGCAGGCGCCGCCAGCACGCCCCGCGCCGCCGCCGTCGCTGCTACTGTCCAGCTCGTCGTTTGCCGACGTCAGCCGGATTCCGCAGCAGTACACCTGCGCGGCCACCACGCCCCCGCCCAGCGGCCCCAGGAATATATCGACGGGGATATCGCCGGAGCTGCATTGGACAAATGTCCCGAAGGGCACGGTGAGTTTCGTCCTGATCCTGCATGATCCGGACGCGCATGTCCCGAAGGCGAACACCGATATTACGCATTGGGTCGTGTTCAATATTCCTGCCGACGCGACCGAACTGCCTGAAAATGTCGCGCAGGGACAGCCACTACGAAATGGGGCTTTGCAGGGCAACAACATTACGGGGAAGGCCGGTTTTCAGGGGCCGTGCGCTGGACCGGGCTCTCCGCATCACTACACGTTTCATCTCGAAGCGCTCGACACCAAGCTGGATTTGCCCGCCGGCGCCTCTCGCGAACAGATCGAGGAAGCGGCCAAGGGCCACGTGCTCGGCAGCTCGGTTTATATTGGGCTGTTCAACCGGTAATCGCGGTCGGATAATGATGGATGGAGGATGATCATGGCTACTGCTACGCAAGCAATCGCAATCGATGAAAATATCAGTCAATTCGTCGCCAAGCCGCGACCGATGCTGATCAACGGGAAATGGGTCAGCGCCGCCTCGGGAAAAACCTTCCCGACTTACAATCCGGCGACCGGCGAAGTGCTCGCTCAGGTTGCCGAAGGCGATAAGGAAGATATCGACCGCGCCGTGGCCGCCGCTCGCGCGGCATTCGACAAAGGTCCATGGCGCGATATGACGCCCTCGCAGCGCGGGCGCCTCATGTGGAAGCTCGCAGACCTGCTAGAAAAGCACGCGGAGAAATTTGCGCAGCTCGAATCGCTTGATCAAGGCAAGCCGATCACCCTCGCACGCATTGCTGACATACCCACCTCCATCGACCAACTCCGCTACTATGCCGGTTGGGCGACGAAAGTCGAAGGCAATACGATCCCGATCTCCGCGCACGGCGGAAAGTTTCTCGCCTACACTTTGCGCGAGCCTGTCGGCGTGGTAGGCCAGATCATTCCGTGGAATTTTCCGATGATCATGGCCACGCTGAAGCTCGGCCCGGCGCTCGCTACCGGCTGCACTGTTGTTTTGAAGCCTGCCGAGCAAACGCCGCTCACCGCCTTGATGCTGGGCGAACTGATACAGGAAGTCGGTTTCCCTGATGGCGTGGTGAACATCGTCCCGGGCTACGGCGAGACAGCCGGTGCGGCCCTTGCGGCGCATCCGAAAGTCGACAAGATCGCCTTCACCGGCTCCACCGAAGTCGGCAAGTTGATCGTGCGCGCCGCGACTGGGAATCTGAAGAAGGTATCGCTCGAACTCGGCGGCAAGTCGCCCAATATCGTCCTTCAGGACGCTGAAATCGACAGCGCCATTCCCGGAGCCGCCAACGCCATCTTTTTCAATCAGGGGCAGGTGTGCTGTGCCGGATCGCGCCTCTACATTCAAGACAAGGAATTCGACAAAGTTGTCGATGGCGTTTCTCAACTCGCGTCGAAAATCCGCATCGGTCCGGGCCTCGAACCTACCAGCCAGATGGGCCCACTGGTATCGGAAGAACAGCTGCAACGCGTGTGCGGCTATTTGGAGTCGGGCTATTCCGAGGGCGCAAAGGCCACGGTCGGCGGCAGCCGCGAAGGAGACAAAGGCTACTTCGTGAAACCCACCGTGCTCGTCAATACCAATGAAAAAATGAAGGTGGTGCGAGAGGAAATTTTCGGGCCGGTGGTGACGGCGATGCCATTCAAAGACCTCGACGAGCTAATCGCCAAAGCCAATGACACGGAATACGGCTTGGCTGCGGCCGTCTGGACGCGCGACATCAAGAAAGCGCACCGCATCGCAGGCGAACTGCGCGCCGGCACTGTCTGGATCAATTGCTATGGGGTTCTTGATTCGGCGATGCCGTTCGGCGGATACAAGCAATCCGGTTGGGGCCGCGAGATGGGGCACGAGATGCTCAACCTCTACACCGAGGTCAAGTCAGTCTGCACGCCCATTTCGTAGGGATCGCTGCGAGCCTGGCTGGCAGCCGCAGCTAGGCTTTGTCGAACTTCATCGCCACCGAATTCATGCAGTAGCGCAGACCCGTGGGGCGCGGGCCATCGTCGAACACGTGTCCTAGATGAGCATCGCATCGGCGACACGACACGGCGATGCGCTCCATTCCGAGGCTGCTGTCGTTCGTTTCGACGATATTTTCCTTGGCAATCGGCGCCCAGAAGCTCGGCCATCCGGTGCCCGACTCGAATTTCGTGTCCGAGCTGTACAGCGCTGTGTCGCAACAGATGCAGCGGAACACGCCTTTGTCGTGCTCGTTCAGCAGCGCGCCGCTGAAGGGTCTTTCGGTGGCAGCGTGGCGCGCCACCTCATAGGAATCGGCAGGCAGCAACCGCTTCCATTCTGCGTCGGATTTTTGAATCATTGGCACCAATTCAACACCCGTTCGCTGGCCATCGTTCGTGAATTCCACGATCTTCACCATCTT
>JASHRI010000177.1 GCA_030037435.1 Candidatus Acidiferrales bacterium
CGCTGCGACGGCCTCAGTCGGCATCCTCCGCGCGTTCGTCTAGCGCAGAGTTCGATTCGGCTCCATCGTCTTCAAACTTCGCGGCGGGTCGTGGCGTTTCGCCCAGTTGCGCGAGTAGGGATTCTTTCGACCCTCCGAAGAAATTCTCCACGACTCGTTCGAGGGCGTGAGTGCGCGCTTCTTGCGCGCTGAGCCGCGGGCGGTAAATATATTTGCGGCCCGTTTTTCGGCGGTCGACGACACCCTTGCGAGTCAAGCGGTCCATGATCGTCATGATCGTTGTGTAGGCTCGCGTCCTGCGCTCGGCGAGGCGGTCGCGAATCTCGCGCACCGTGCCTTCGCCCATGGGCCAAAGTGTGTTCATGCAGTCGAGCTCGAGAGGCGCGAGATCGAGCACGGAGTGGCGTGGAGAACGAGGGGTTTCCATCATGAGTTCAGTTCGCCTACAACGAAGCGATCATCCTTTCTTCGAAGGCTTATCGAGCGCGGGCGCGGCGGCGCTGCCATTGTCCGCATTTGGCGCAAGAAATTTATCCGCGCGAAGCAAGGCCCGCCGCAGCGACGGGTTTCTGTCCGTCCACGGCCCAGGCGCTCCAACCGACGCTGATTCCATCGTGGCGCGCATGGCCGCCATTTTCGAATCCAGATCGTCGATGCAGTGCAACACGAGCGCCTCCGGAAATTGCGGCAGCGCAGGCGACCCGAATTCGTGGGATCCGTGGTGACTCAGAATCAAATGCTCCACTAGCACTGCGAGCGGCGCGGGAAAGCCGGGAATGGCCATGCGCTTCTCACGCACCATCATCACGCCCATGGAGATGTGGCCGAGCAAGCGGCCTCCATCCGAGTAGTCGATGCCACGCTCATAGCGCAACTCGTCGATTTTCCCGATGTCGTGCAGCACCACACCCGTAAGCAGCAAATCGCGATCGAGTTCGGGATAATGCGCGGAGATCGCCTCCGTGAGTTCGATCATGCTGACCACATGCTCCAAAAGGCCGCCGAGGAAAGCGTGATGCATGCTCATCGCGGCCGGAGCGCGCTTGAGCCGCGGCGCGATCTGAGGATCTTCCACCACGCTTGTGAGCAGCCGCTGAAGCCACGGATGTTTCATGGCGCCGATGGCCGAGCGCAATTTTGCGAAAAGCTGCTCCACGTCGTGCCGGGTGTGGGGCAGAAAATCGCCCAACTCGTATTCACGCTCGCCCGCGGGAATGATTTGCTCGAGCGTCAATTCTTTCTGGCCGTTGTAAAGTTTCACGCGGCCGCGAATCTTCACCACATCGTCGCGCTCAAACGTCTTCGCGATGGCGTCGAAGTTGTCCCACATCTTCGCCGGAATCGACCCCGACCGGTCGGCCAGGTCCAGCTCGAGCCAGGATTTTCCCGTTCGTGGCGACGTACGAATCTCTTTCTCGCGCACGAGGAATAAGGATGCTATGAGCTGACCATCGGCGAGATCGGAGACGTAGTGCGACTTCATCAGCCGTTGACCTTGGGCAGCGGCACCTTCTTTTTGTCCTTCTTCTTCTCGGGAGTATCCGGCGTGGGCGGCACTTCCTGGATCACGGTAGCGCCGGGTACCGCGGCCGTATCGGTGTAGCCAGGCTTCACCTGCACATAGCTCTCTTCGCGCAATTGTGCGAGATAGGCTCGCAGCGCGGGCTCCATCTTCTGCTGATACAACCTGTTGGTGATTTCAGGGCTCACCTTGTCCAAGGGCTGCAGGCCGGCCTGGAAATGATCTTCCACCTTGAAAATGTTGAATCCGCTTTTCGTCTGGATTACGTCCGTGATCTGACCCTTATCCAGCTTGAAGACCTCGTCTTCGATCGGCCCGGCGAGCTGGCCTCGCTCGTAGTCGCCCAAATCGCCACCATTCTGCGCAGTCGGCCCTTCCGAATATCTCTTCGCTAGTGCGGCAAAATCCTCGCCCTTCTCCACACGGTTATGCAGATCTTCAGCTCGCGTATGGATCGCAGCCATTTCTTCGGGTGATTTGCCGTCGGTGCTCAAGAAAATCTGGGCAAGGTCCACCTCTTCGGGGCGGACGAATTCCTGCTTGTGCGCATCGTAGTACTTCTTCACTTCGTCACTGCCGATGTCCATCTGCTCGCCGACTTCGCGACGAATCACTTCCTGCTGCAACAGGCCGTTGCGAATCTCGGTTTTGTAGTCCTCCCAGTTGCCGCCTTGGGCCTCGAGCGCCTTCTGAAAGTCCTCCATCGTGGCCAGATTGTTCTGTTTGCGAATCTCGTCGAGCCGTTTGACGAGGTCCGTCTCAACGTTGATGTCCATATCCTTGGCGCGGTCGATCAGGAGTTGCTGGTCGATCATGTCGCGCAACAGGTTCTTCTGGCCATCCTTCACCTGGGCTTGGATCTGATCCTGAGAGCAGTTCTGGCACTTCTGCTGCACTTCGTCGGGCAGCTGGCCCATTTCCTTCTGGTATTCGGAGAGCGTAATGATGTCGTTGTTCACGCGGGCGATGATCTCTTCAACGGTCGTTCCCTTCGATTGTGCCAAGCAAGCGCTCGGAACCATTAGCACCGCGCATATCGCCGCCGTCAACAGGCCCAAAAAACCTTGGTTTTTCATGGTGGTCACTCGTTCGAAATTTTATCCCTACGATTGAAGTTGCAGCAACACGTTTCTCACCGCTTCCATCCCGCTGCCTTTGCTGCTCTTATTCGCGAGCCATAGTACTCCGCTTGGGTCCAGCCGGACGTCCGGCCGCTTCCCGACCATTTTCACCACGCGCTCAGGAGCGATCGGAGTGTCGTCGTAGAACTTGATCGCGATCTGATCGCCCCGGCGATCTACCGACGCCACCAGCAGCTTCTCCGTCAGCGCCTTCAGCACGGCGTACTCAAGCAGGTTCACGACGGATGGCGGCGGAGAGCCGAAACGATCCTCAAGTTCGCGCTGAACCTCGTCGCGTTCGGTATTGCTCGTGATGCCGGCAATTCGTTTATAGATGCGCAGACGCAGATTTTCGCTGTCAATATATTCGGGCGGAATGCGAATTTCCTGGCCGAGGTTAAGAGCGGCATGGCGTTCGGGGGTAACCGCCTCGCCTTTTCGTTCGGCCACGGCGCGCTCCATCATCTGGCAGTACATATCGAATCCCACCGCTTCAATATGGCCGTGCTGTTCGCGGCCCAGCAGGTTTCCCGCGCCCCGCAATTCCAGGTCGAGGGCCGCGATGCGAAATCCGGCGCCGAGATTGCTGAATTCCTGAAGCGCCGCGAGCCGTTGGCGCGCAATCGGCGTGAGAGTCACATCCGGCGGCACAAGCAGATAGGCATACGCGCGTTGATTCGACCGGCCGACGCGGCCGCGCAGTTGATACAGCTCGGAAAGTCCCATGCGGTCGGCGCGATTGATGAGGATGGTATTGGCGCGAGGAATGTCGAGTCCGTTTTCGATGATAGTGGTTGAGACGAGGACATCGGCTTCGTTGCGAATGAAACGCAGCATGATTTTTTCGAGTTCGGTTTCGGCCATCTGTCCGTGACCGACCACCACGCGCGCCCGCGGCACCAGGCGCTGCACCATCGTCGCAAGCGAGGCGATTGACTCCACGCGATTGTGCACCAGGAATGCCTGGCCGCCGCGCGCCAGCTCGTTCTCGATGGCTCGCTGAACCAGTGTCTCGCTGAAAGGCGCGACTGTGGTTTGAATCGCCAGTCGATCCTTCGGCGGCGTCTCGATCATACTCATGTCGCGAAGACCCACGAGCGACATGTGCAGCGTGCGGGGAATCGGAGTAGCGGACATCGTGAGCACGTGCACGTTTTTGCGCATTTCCTTCAGACGTTCCTTGTGGGCCACACCGAAACGCTGTTCTTCGTCCACAACCAGCAGACCGAGATCGTGAAATTTAACGTCGCGCGAAAGCAGGCGGTGCGTGGCCACGACGATGTCCACTTTCCCGGCATCGAGCTCTTCGAGGGTCTTCTTTTGTTCTTTGTCGGTGCGAAACCGGCTGAGCATCTCGACACGCACGGGAAACGCTGCAAATCGGCGCCGGAAAGTTTCGTAATGCTGGAATGCCAGCACGGTGGTGGGCGCAAGAACGGCCACCTGTTTACCGTCGGCGACAGCCTTGAAAGCGGCGCGCATGGCTACTTCCGTCTTGCCGTAGCCCACGTCGCCGCAAAGCAGGCGGTCCATGGGCACAGTTGACTCAAGATCGTGCTTCACTTCGTCAATCGCGCGCTGCTGATCAGGAGTTTCCTGAAATTCGAAGGCATCTTCGAATTCGTGCTGGAAATTCGAATCGGCCGGGAAGGCGTGGCCCACGCTCGTCTTGCGGTCGGCGTAGAGAGCGAGGAGCTGCTCGGCCATGTCACTGACGGATTTGCGGACGCGCGTCTTGCGCGCCTCCCACGCGGACGTACCGAGGCGGTCGAGGGTGGGCGTAACGTCGCCCAGCGACTGATATTTCTGGATCAGATCGAGCCGAGCGAGCGGGACGTAGAGTTTCGCATCGCCGGCATATTGCAAGAGCATGAATTCGCCGCTCGCGCCTTCGACGGCCACCTGACGCAGGCCTTCGAACTGCCCAATGCCATGGTCCACATGCACCACGAAATCGCCCGGCTTGAGGTCGGAAAAATCGCTGAAGAAACTCGCAGTCTTGGGACGCGAGCGCGGACGCTCGGGCGGCGGAAGCGTCTCAAAAAGATCGGCGCCGCCGTAAATCGCGAGCTGTGCCTCGGGAAACACGACACCTTCGCTGAGCGGCGCTTTCACCAGCACCATCGCCGGAACGCTGCCGCCTGTTCCCTCTTCCGCCAAGCGCGTTACGGTGACGTTTTCCTCGAGCTCTCCGATGCGATAGGGCAGTTCGTACTCGCGGCAGATATCCGCAAAACGCTCCATTTCGCCGGTGCTGGCGGCCGAGACTATGGCCTGCTCGCCGCTCGCCAGGCGGCCACGTACGTCGGTCATGAAAGCGGACACATTGCCGTGATAGCGCGTGGTGGGCTGCGTGTGCAGCGCGAAAGGATCAGAGCCCGCGCTTGCGACTGCCAAATGTTCAATGGAAAGACGCGGGAAAAGCTCGCGCGCGAGCGACCACTCCTCATCGCTCAAAATGTAGCGGGCGGCAGGTTCGGCACGGGGATCTTCGGCAGCTTCAAAGGCACGGTCGAGGCGTTCGCGATACGCCTTCAGCGCGGATTCGAGCGACGAAGGCTCATCGAGAACCACGAAGGGATTGGAAGCCAGATCGAACAGCACGGCCTTCCGCTCTTCGTGAGGAATTTCGCGGAATTCCCAGCCGGGATAGAAACCGGGAGGCGTGGAATCGTCTTCGCGGCCGGAAGCGGAGGAGACGCGCTGCCGTTCGAGCACCTCAATGTGGCGCGAAAATTCGGTAAGCGGCAGGAACAGAGCCCGCTCGACGGGATTGGTGGAGCGCTGCGTATTCGGATCGAAGGCGCGGATCGATTCCACGGTGTCGCCCAACAGCTCGACGCGAACCGGCTGGGGAGCTTCTGGCGAAAACACGTCGATGATGCCGCCGCGTACGGAATACTGGCCAGGCATTTCGCAGCTCACCTGTTTTTCGTATCCAGCCTGAGTGAAGAAGTCGATCAAATCTTCGTGGGGGATGGATTCATCGCGCGCGATCGTGCGGGCGAGCCTTCGATAAAAGGCCGGCTCGCGCATGCGCCCCACAGCAGCGTGCACCGGCGCAACGAGCACGTCGATTTCGCCGGTGGCGAGGCGCCAAAGCGCCACAGCGCGCGCCTCGGATATTTCGGCATGAGGTGACCGATTGTCGTAGGGAAGCACTTCGTGCGCGGGCAGATGTGCTACTCGACGTCCAGGCTTGCCGGTGACCGCGCGATAAAACCAGCGCAGCGGATCGACTATGGCCTCCGCGCACTGGTTCGATTCCACCACGACGATGGCTGGCCGGCCGATCTCGCGAGCAATGAGCGGAATCACCAGTGCTTTTGCCGAATCTGTGAGCCCAGCCAAGCGCACTTCGCCTAGATTACGGCGAAGCATGTCGGCAGCGCCCTCGACAGCCGGACGGCGCGCGACACGTGCGAGCAGCTCGGATACCAGCGGTAGGATCATGAGTGAAATTCTGCGATGCGTTCGAGCAAACGCGTGGTGGAGTAACCCGGTTCCAGCGGGAAATCCACAATTTTGCAGGCAGCGCGTGCGAGCGCTGCATCTTGCCGCGAGTTCTCTTCGGAAACATTTGCGGGCCGGCCGCGGACAAAAACGTCGGGAGCGAAACGCGGGAGAAAGTCTTCTAGCGACGCATCGACGAGCTCGACTACGTAATCGACGGCGGCAAGCGCCGCCAGAATTTCGGCTCGCTCGGCGGAGGGAGTAATCGGTCGCGATGCGGGGCGGTCTTTTGGCACATCGGTGGGGCTGGAAGTTCCATTCGAGGCAGATCGGAGTGTCGCGTCGCTTTCCACAGCGACTACAACCACTGCGCCAAGAGCACGTGCTTGATCGAGAAGACGGATGTGACCGGGGTGGAGCAGGTCAAAACCGCCGCTCGCGCACACTACTCCCTCGCCGTTGCGTTTCCACTCCCCCCGGCGGAGAATCAGCTCAGCTTGCGAGACAACCTGTCCCAATCGACTGCCCCTCGGTCCGCCCCGACAGGAACGGCCGAACACTTCATTCTACCACGTGAGACTCGCGAGCCGCGGAAAGCGTGATGAAGCGTTGGCGCTGTGTGCTCGCCGCGGCAGGCGCAATTCTGTTGGTCGCAAGCACATGGATAATCCGCCGAACGCAGCTGCCTCGGCGTGATTTTATGCTTCAGGCGGGTAACTGCCGCGTGCCAGTGACCGAGATTGAGGGTGCGCAACCAGACGTGAAGCGGAACGTCGTCATCGTACACGGACTGGGCGCGAATCGTCGAGTGATGCAAACGCTTGGGAGCTATATCGCAAGACATGTGCCTGTTCGCGCCTATCTTTTCGACTTGCCAGGACACGGCGACAACACCGATGCGTTCTCGTTTGCGCGCGCCGAACAGTGCTTCGATTCGGCGATTGAAGCCATGACGCGCAACGGAAGGATCGATCCGCAGCGAACCGCCGTGATCGGGCATTCGATGGGCGGCGCGATCGCTATTCGCATGGCGGACCGAACCCCAATGGCCGCTACGATTGCGATTTCGCCGGCACCGATGAGCTTGCCGGTGCGAATGCCGTCGAATTTGCTGGTCTTCAGCGGGCAATACGATTTTTGGCCATTGAAGCGGCAGGCAAAGCAACTGCTGCAAGCGGCAGGAGGCAATCGGACGAGCGGCGACGATTTTCGCGAGCGGCGGGCGTTCTTGTTGCAAACCGTGCCGCATGCGACGCACACAAGCCTGATTTTCAATTCGCAGGTCGCGCGACAATCCGTCGAGTGGCTCGACGACGTACTCCAAGTGACCCATTCGACCAGGCCGCTGCATCCGATTCGCGACGCGGCGCCGGAGGTTGGGTTAGTCGGGCTGCTGATGATGTTCCCGCTATGCGCGACGGCGGCCATGCGATTTGCCGGACCGATGCAAGACGAATCCTTGGCCTCGCGCCCGGCATGGACGCTCGTGTTGGTGGAAGGATTCGTCTGCGCTTTCGGCGGAGCGCTGATTCTGATCGGCATTTTGCCGCTGCGATTCCTGCGTCTGTATGGCGGGAGTTATCTGACATCCCTGCTGCTGATCGCCGGCTTGCTGTTGTTGGCGCTCAATTGGAGGTGCGCGAAAGCAGGATGGCGGACTGGCGCGAGGCCGTTCATCGTAGCAGCGGTGGTTGGGTTCGTGACGGTGCTTGCCTGCGGCGCGTGGGTCAACTGGCAACTGACGAATCTGTGGATGGATGCTCCGCGATGGCTGAGGTTTGCGGCGCTTTTGCCGATACTGTGGATATATTGCTTCGCCGAAGAAATGGTGCTCGGGCCGGTGGGGACGGGCCGGGCGAGAGCACGCAGGTTTGTGGTGTTTCTGGTGCTGCGACTGGAATTGTGGCTCGCATGCATGGCTGGCTATTTCTTCCTGGCCAACGGGCAGGTGCTGCTGGCCATCATGGCGCCGAGCTTTGGGGGATTTTCGATCCTGCAACGGCTTAGTACCGATTCGTTACGCCGTCGAACTGGCTCTGCGACAGCGGCGGCTGTTTTTGATGCTATACTCGCCGCTTGGTTTATAGCGGCCGTGTTTCCGCTGACGTGATTCCAGTCAAATTCTGGGGCCGAACAAAATCCATGAGAGATATCGCCATCGTGGGAGGCGGACCGGCCGGATCGCTCTGCGGCGAGCGGCTGGCGAGCCACGGATATCGGGTGACGATTTTCGACGAACGTCTTACCTGGGAGAAGCCTTGTGGCGGCGGCCTGACGCACAAGGCAATCGAGGCCTATCCGTTCCTGCTTGACTCGCCGCACCCCAAGAAAATCGTCCGCACGGCAGAGCTGATTTCAGGCAGCGGGCACCGCGCGCGATTCGAGATGAGCCATCCGATCGTGATTTATGCGCGCAAAGTGCTAAACGGTTTGCTGCTCGACCGCGCCGTGGCCGCGGGATGTGCGGCGGTCCGCTCGCGCGTAACCAATGTGGACACGAGCGGCGAGCAGGTGCGCTTGATGGTTGGCGGCGAAGAGCGCCGGTCGGACTTTGTGGTCCTGGCGGGTGGTGCGCGCAATCAGCTGGTGCCGGAAACCACCGCGCTGGGGAAAATGGATCTGGAAGTCACCCTTGGCTACTTCGTGCCAACCGAAGAAGACATGATCAAGGTGAAATTCTTGAAGGAATTCGAGGGCTACATGTGGTCGTTTCCGCGCACAGACCATCTTTCGGTGGGCATCTGCGCGCGCATGGGCCAGAGGTCCAGCCAGCAACTGCGCCGTCATCTGGATGAATTTGTGTGCGAAGAAAAGATACCCATGGAGGGTGCACACTTCTATAGCCACGTGCTGCCCTCGCCGCAGGAGCAAACGATACGAGGCCGACGAATCTCCGGAAACAATTGGGCGATGGCGGGCGATGCGGCCGCATGCGTGGATCCCATTACGGGCGAGGGACTGTACTACGCGCTCCGCTCGGGCGATTTATTGGCGCAAGCGTTGATCGAAGGACAACTGCAGGCATATCCGGAGCGGCTGCGGGCGGCATTTTCTGCGGACTTGGAGTTTGCGGCAAGCATTGCGCGAAAGATCTTTCGCGGCACGTTTCTGGGCGGCGCAATCACCACGCGCATGGTGCAATTATTGAACTACTCACCGGCGTTCCGCGAGCTGATCCGAGACGTGTTTAGCGGCACGCAGGACTACCGCGGATTGAAGCGCCGAGTGTGGGACCAATTCGGAACCACCGCTCTTGAATTCGTACGCAGCTTTCTGAATCCTCTTCGGGCCGTGCGCGCATCGGGAGCGGCCAGCCGACGCGAATCCTCGTCGTAATCGCGATGAAATCTCATAGAAGGAACCTGGTCTACAAAAAGGTGAGGCGCGCGCAGAAACGTGCTTCAAAGCCGACACAGTCTGCCGATGGCGAACGCCCTCGATTAGGTCTGAAAGCTAGCGTGGAACGCGTGGTGCTGCCTGAATGGACCATTCAGCACCTGAATCCGAGCTTGCCTCCCGTGTTTTCCACACCCGCAATGATTGGACTCATGGAGCAGGCGACGGTGTTGGCGGTGATGCCGGAATTACCTCCCGGCACGATCTCAGTGGGAACGCGAATTGAAGTGGATCACTTAAAGGCCGTAGCGCCGGGTGCACCGGTCCGTGTATCGGCAAAGCTTGTGGGATATCGCGGGCGCTTTCTGATTTTCGACGTCGACGCGCGCTCGGGCGAACATCTCATTGGGCGCGGCCGCGTGTTTCGTGCAATCGTCCATTCGGAAACTCACAGGTCCCGTGCACAGGCACGCCTGCCGCAATAGCTCCCAGACTCGCTGCGGCTACTTTTTCTCCGAAATCCGCACAGAAGCGCGCGTGGTTTCCCAATCGAGGTGCATGGTGCAGGCCGAGCCGTCGTGATCGAAGGAGATGGTGAAGTCTTCGAGCGGCGACGAAAGCTTCGACGCCTCCATCGGAACGCGGGCGAGATCAGATTCCTCGCCTGGATAAGGAATGCCCCACTCCCCGGTTTCCTTACTGATGATGAGCGTCCATGCGTTGGTCTTTGGGATAGCGAAGAGCGTGTAGTTGCCTTTAGGCACCACCTTGCCTCCTACGTTGACATCCGTATCCGGAACAAAAGTGGTGGCTTCGTTCGCGCCAACGCGCCAGACTTCGCCGTATGCAACCAGATCGCCGAAGATTTTGCGTCTCCTCATGCGCGGGCTGGAATAGTCGACGTGGATGGTCTTGCCATCGGCAAAGTGGCAGTCGGCTTTGGCAGGTGGGCTGGCAACCTGGGCCAAGCTGGGGGTGGCAAGCATGACGAGGGCGGCGAAAGTAGCAGCGCAACAGGCGACCAGGGTCTTCATGGCTTCTCCTCGGAGTCGAATTCGGAACGCCGCTCTTGTTAGACGCAGTTGAGCAAGGAATGGATTCGATTCCCGGCCAGTGCTGCGGCCACCGTGAAAGCAACGGTCAGTCGTGGGATTTTACAGCACCGGCGCAAACGATGGACCTCCGCGGCGCGATAGGAATTGGCGCTGCAAAGCCTGTATAATCGCGAAAAGCCGGAGTGGCGGAATGGCAGACGCGGCGGACTCAAAATCCGTTGGCCGCAAGGCCGTGTGGGTTCGACTCCCTCCTCCGGCACCAGCGACTCGAAAAATCCTCTGAATTGCTTAGGTTCCCACGCGCAGCGAGCGGGTGAGATTGGCGAGCGTGGCGATTGCGGAAAAGGCCGCCAATTGCGATGTCCGCGGATTGGCCTTCGACGGGACGTTCTCGACATCGACTGAAAGACAGCCGAATTCACCCTGGACGCGAATCTGGTGCACGTTCTGAGTTCCTCCCGGCACGGCAACAACACGCACCTGAACCGGAATGCTGGGATCGACCGCGAGCCGTAGCGAAGCTGCGACGTTTGATGTAGCTGGAAACGCACGAGCGGCTTCCTCAGCCGATCCGTCGAAAATCACGGTCTCTTTCGTCAGGCGGTCGAGCTCCAGGCCGCGATCCACCACGTATTTCGAGCCTTGAAGCGCGGCAACGGGCTTGCGACTCGTCAACATGGCCGAAGTCAGGCTGCCGATCGAGGCAGACTTGATCCCGTCGAGGCCCGCGATGGCTCCCGAGGGAACGTAGATTCGGCAGCCCTGTTCGTTCGCTTGACGAAACCAGTCCTCGTGGCCGAGCAGGCCGCCCACGCTCATAATCAACATGTCGCGCCGCCGCGCGAGCGCTTTCGGAACGAACTCAGGTAACGCGGCCTGACTCGCTGCCTCGACTGCCAATTCAGCGTGCTCGATCATTTCTTCGATGGAGACAATCGCCGGGTGAGTTGAGAGTTGCGAGGAAAGCTGCTGCGCCCGCTCGCAATCCTGATCGGAGATTGCGATCAATTCGGCGTCGATGTGCGGCCCGCTTGACTTGCCACGATCGAGCGCCGTGGCGAGAATTCGGCCGATGGCTCCGGCGCCAAGAAGTCCGATTTTCAGCATGGCGTCCTACCTATGCGAGTTCCAGCATGCGGTCGATCGCTCGCCTGGCTTTGCGCGCGATCTCTTCGGGAACGCGCACCTGAGGAGTCATCGTCTCAAGGGAGCGGATGACACGATCAAGCGTGATGGTCTTCATAAAGGCACAGACGGCATTTGAATTCACTGGATGAAACGTACGCTCGGGAAATTTCTTGTGGAGCTGATGCAAGATGCCGAGTTCGGTGCCGACGGCAAACTCGTTGGCTTGCGAGTCGCCGATGTGGCGCAGCATCCCTTCCGTCGAAAGAAAGAACGTGCGGTCCTGCGGCAACGTGCCATCCATCGCTTTGGCCATGCACGAACTAACGCAGCCGCATTCGGGATGAAGTAGCAACTCGATATCCGGGTGATTTTCGATCAGCTCCTCGACCTGCTCGGGACGGATGGTCTTGTGGACATGGCAATAGCCAGGGTAGGCAACGATGTTGCTTCGCCCGGTTTGACGCGCAACCACGGACGCGAGAAATTTGTCTGGAAGAAACAAGATTGTCCGATCGGCGGGTATGGCACTGACCACCTTCGCTGCATTGGCTGACGTACAGCAGTAGTCGCTCTCGGCTTTCACTGCAGCGGATGTGTTGATGTAGCTGACGACAACCGCCTCGGGCAGCTTCTCTTTCCATTGACGCAATTCTTCCGGCGTCACCGCTGCGGCCAGCGAACATCCGGCACGCAGGTCTGGCAGCAGCACAACTTTATCTGGGCACAGAATCGACGCCGTCTCGGCCATGAAATGAACGCCGCAGAATACGATCACGTCGGCATTTGTTTTGGCGGCCGATTGAGAAAGCTTCAGCGAGTCCGCCACGGCATCGGCGACCTCCTGCACTTCGGGACGCTGGTAGTGATGGGCAAGCAAAATTGCGTTGCGTTCGGCGCAGAGAGCGCGCACGCGCTCCTGTTTTCGGCGAATCTCTTCCGCCGTGTCATCCACGGTCTCGATGACCGGCAGCGTATAGCGTTGTTCGAAACTGACGGGTGCTGCAGTGGCGCTGGACATGAAGGGTTCCCTCTCCTATGGCTTATGAAATTTTCTGAGCAAGATCGAGCACGTGCACGGAATGCGTGAGCGCACCGATCGAAATGGCGTCCACACCGGCCGCTGCGTAGGCCAGCATGTTTGATTCCGAAATTCCACCGCTTGCTTCGATAAGCACGTCGTCCCAAAGATTTTCCCGTTGCAGGCGATCGAGAACGGCGGTTGTCTGAGCGGGGGTCATATTGTCGAGCATGAGCAAGCAGGGATAATCCCGCGCCGCGCCGGCACGCAGCTGGTGGAATGTCTCGGCCGCTGCGCGGGCCGCTTGCTCCGAACGAACCTCCACTTCAATGAAGGCTGCACGCGAACGGGCTTCCCACGCGCGCTCGATGGCAACAAGCGCCGCGTCTTCTTCCCGGCTCGCGAGAAGAGCGAGGTGATTGTTCTTAATCAGGATTGCGTCGCTCAGACTGAGTCGATGCGTCCCGCCACTGCCAAGATGGAGGGCTCGCTTATCGAGCAGCCCCCAGGGCGTCTTGCGGGTGCCAACGATTCGCGCGAGATAACCACTTTTCTGGACGCGTTGCTGCAGGCAGCGCGACGCACTAGCGATTCCACTCATTCGCTGCAGCAGGTTCAAACTGACGCGCTCGAGCGCAAGCAGCTTCGTCCGATCGGCGTGGGCATGCAGCAACACATCTCCGGGATAGAGAACGTCGCCGTCTTTCCTGTCGAATGCGACGTCTATACCATGCTGCTGCAAAAAGAAGCCGGCTTCTTCGAGTCCCGCTGCCACTCCGGCCTCGCGCGCAACGATTCTGGCTGGAACGCCGCGAATATTAATGTCCAGGGCTTGCGCCGTCAGATCCCCGCCGGCGAGGTCCTCTTGCAGGAGGGCTTGCAAAAGAGTGCAGACCGCACGGCGATAATCAGGATTTTCAAGCGTGAGGCCAGCGCCACGGAAAAGCGCTTCCTCGACTCGTTGTTCGCGCGTCGCGGTCATGCCTTGTTCTCGCTCGCCTCGCCTATCTGAGCAGAATGCCTCGCTGACGCAACTGCGCTCGCGCCCGCGAGATCATTTCGGGCCGCGAGGCCTCGACTGTGTGCAGGTGAACTCCTCCGGTGAGCGACGACAGCAACGATGCACGCGAAGCGGCGACCTGCTTTAGAAAATCCTGTACGTCGGCGCGCGACTCGATCATCAAGGATCCGCGAAGTTCGCCGTACAGCGGATGTTCCACGATGACGTCAAGGACCTTCACGCCATGATCCACAAGAATCTCGAGCTCCTCGCGGGTTCGCTCAGGCTGATGTCGGCAAGCCAGGATGGCCCGATGCGCGTGGCTGGAATCTTCAGGCAAGCGATAACCTCTAGGTGTGGCCAGTATTTCTTCGCCGCCAGCGCGCAGGATTGCCACGTCCTGCACCAGGCATTGGCGGCTGACTCGAAAACGCCTGGCGAGCTCACCTCCGTGAATCGTGCCGCCATGAGCGTGCATCCACTTCAAAATGCCGTGGCGCCGCCGTTGCGCGGAATCCAGCCCCGTTCCGCGGGATTTCTTGCCTGTCGCCGATGCGCTCGGTTTCGCCATTGCGTCTCAGTCTTGTCAGCTATCTAGTCTAATGTAAAGTCGTTTCCTTGTATACGCCAAGGGCGTCAAAAGCCCCCGCATTCCATGGCGACCGCACGATTACCTTCGCGTTGCGCGGTGGAACTTTTTTACGAACGTTGAGCCTCGCCGCAAGCATAGTAGGGGTGCGATTATTCCCGAGAGGCAAGCCGCCGATGGCACAGACCGGACAAAGACGCAGCGAACGTGTGCTAATGGATATGCCAGTTATGGTGCGCGGCAAATCCGCCAATCAAGTGGATTTCCAGGAAGAAACGTTCACCGTAACAGTAAGCGCGCACGGCGCGCTCATGATGCTCGCCACACGGGTGGCGTTGGGACAAGAGCTAGTCGTAGTGAACCCGAAGAACTCAGACCAGCGCGAAGGCCGAGTCGCGTATCTCGGCGCGGCCCATGCCGGCCTCGCACAAGTCGCGGTCGAATTCTACGAGCCGGCGCCGGAATTCTGGCCCATTTACCCTCGGCCTGCGGATTGGAACGTTGCCTAGCGACCGACCCAGATCGTTTTGCGCGGCGGACCCTTCTTACCTACACGCTCAGTTCGGCGAGCCAGGAATCGAGAATTTTGAGCTGATCGGCGGGAACCTCGAGAAATGCCAAACCTATGCCGATTCCTTCCTGGGCGTAGATGACTCTCGCCGGTGACTTGAAATTTCCCTGGTCGCGTGAAACACGCAGCTCGACCTTCGTCTCGACGGGAAGAGTATTCAGCATATCGAGATAACATCCCTTGCGGCTGATTTCAGAGATTCTGCCGGAAAAACGAACACCGCTCACCGGTTCAGTAAGCTCGGCGGTCGCAATCAGACTGAAGCGCGGAACGCCACGCTTTTCCCGGTAAGGAGGGCCGGAGGCACTTGAAGAACCGGCGGAATCGGTTATGGCCATAGACCAACTCTTCGGTATCAGAGTGGCACAAGTTCAAGTCGAGCGCCAGAAGAGCGGAACGATGTGTCATGAAAGACCAAACCCGCGCGATCCCGCTTGAGGCCGCAGGGACATGCCGACGTCTATATTACTATATAGTATCTACCAAGCATGCTCGGAGATGCAGCCGACTCGCCATCGGGTGCCTGCCAACTTGAATTCTCTGATGCGTGGGATTCCAAGCAAGGGGCACTTTGCCTTGAAGGAGGGCATCTTTTGAGAGTGGCACTTCTGGCCCGTTTTTATATAGATACCATGTGCTTGCTTGTAATTGTAAGCAGGACGGTACTGAACTTGGTTTCCCAAATTGGCTCCGGCCGATTCTGCGGAATTCGCAGGCGTCGACGCTATCACGGCCCAGCCGGAATCGCGGGCGTGGACGCCAGTCGATGACAATCAAGTCGATGTCAAGATGCATAAGCGTTGTGGAGGGGACGTTGAAGTTAACGCTAATCGCATGGGATGGGCGGCCCAAAGCCAATCAAATCA
>JASHRI010000178.1 GCA_030037435.1 Candidatus Acidiferrales bacterium
AAAAACTACTGGGCGACGGAATCGGGATGGGTCCAGCGGTGGGACGGTTGGCGCTGGGGCTGGCCATACTCCACGGACTGTGGATACTGCCGTACTTCGGATGGTTGATCAGGGTGTTGGTGATCGTCTGGGGCCTGGGCGCAATGGCGCTGGCGATTCACAAGCGTGCACGGGCGCGTGCGCCTGAAGTAGTTGGCACTCTAAGCGGAGCCTGACGGTCTTAGCTCTCAGCATCCCGCGCTGAGTTCGGCAGTGCGTTTCCGCGCCGCCTCTCGTTGCGAATGAACTGAGCGTTGCGCCCTCGCGCATATCGCGGATAATTTCAACACCCAATCCCCATTCCTCCTGGTTTTCTTCCTCGGTGTAGGCGCCGACCTGACGCGCTGCCATCCTTCGAAAATTGCAGCGGGCACGCGATGGTTCCGATACAATCGCGCGAGCCCACACCTCGCATCGCTACGGGGGAATCTTTGAGTCTGCAGCAGCGTTGGCGCGAAATCCGCGATGGTTTTGAGTCCGCCTTTTGGGTGGCGAATTCGACGGAGATTTTCGAGCGGGTCGCCTACTACTCGACGCAAGCGGTGCTGGCGATTTTCCTGACCGAGCAGATGCATTTTTCCGCCGAGGTCACAGGCTCGCTGATGGGCGTTACCGGCTTCGTGGTCTACGCGCTTCCTGTGCTCGCGGGGACGATGGCAGACCGCTATGGATTTCGCCGGTCGCTGATGTTTGCGTACCTCGTGCTGACGGTGGGCTACTTCATGCTGGGATCGGTTTCGGCTCCGTGGATGGAACCGGCGCGCCACGCGTTGGGAGCGCAGTGGTTAGTGCTCGCCGTGCTGATGCTTCCAGCGCTAGGACCGGGGATGGTGAAGCCGGTGGTGGCGGGGACAATCGCGCGGACATCTACGGAGAACGTCCGGTCGATCGGCTACTCGATTTACTACACGCTGGTGAACATCGGCGGAGCGATCGGGCCGAGCCTGGCGTGGCTGGTGCGCAAGCCGTTGGGACTGGGAATCGAAAATGTGTTTCGCGTGGCGGCTTGCTGCACTTTCTTGATGTTCTGGGTGACGCTGCTGTTCTATCGAGAGCCGGACAGCAAAGGCGAGGAAAAGGTGACGAGCGTGTCCACGGCACTCAAGAACATTTACGTGGTGCTGAAAAACGGCAAGTTCCTCACGTTTCTGCTGATCTCGTCGGGGTTTTATGTCGTGTTCTGGCAGGTTTGGGTTTCGGCGCCCATTTTCTTGCGGCGATACGTGGACGCCAACGCGGATACGGACCGCATGATGTCGATCGAGGCGGTGACGGTGATCTCACTTCAGATTCTGGTGACGTACCTGACGCGGCAGATACCCGCGATACGCACAATTGCCATCGGATTTCTAATTACTGGGCTTTCCTTTGGCTTGTTGGCCGTGCATCCAAGCGTGTGGATGTTTGGGGTGCTGCTGGTGGTGATGGCACTGGGAGAACTTACGCAGGCGTCGCGCTACTACGAGTATTGTTCGCGCCTTGCGCCGCCCGGGCAGCAAGGCTTGTACATGGGCTGCGCGTTTGTGCCGATCGCGATCGGATACTTGACTGGGGCGCCGTTGGGGGGATACCTGGTGGAGGTATTCGGCGAGGTGCTGCACAGGCCGGCGGACATGTGGTGGGTGATCCTCGGAATCGGCGTGTTGACGGCGGCGCTGATGTGGTTGTACGACGCGGTGGTGAAGCCAGCGCCGAGCGAGGAAACCGTGGCGAACGCGGCCTAGCGCGCAGTGCTAGTTCATCATGCGGCGCAAGCGTTCAACGGCCTGGCGGGCGAGGCCGTAGCCGGGCTCGATGCGCAGAGCGTCGCGAAAATACTGGTGAGCGCGGCTGAGATTTCCCTTCGCGACGTACGCGCGGCCAAGATTGAAATAGGGAAAGTGGCGCGGGTCGTAACGCGGAGCTTCGAGTGCGCGCTCGAGCCACGGGATGGCTTCGTCATAGCGGCCCATATCGATCAGGTAGGCACCGATGTCGTTGTAAGGATTGCCGAAGTCGGGATCGACGGCGATTGCGCGCTTGCACTCCGCAATGGCGTCGTCCACGCGGCCCTGGAAGTGATAGGTCCAGCCGAGAAAAGTGTGAGCCTCAGCGGTGGGAAAAATTTCGAGCGAACTCTGGTAAAGCTCAGCGGCGCGGTCGAATTCGCCTTCCATTTGTGCCTGGTACGCCTGATGAAATAATTCCCAGGCTTGTTGGCGTTGCTCTTGTGCCACTTCGAATCCCCGTGAGATCAATTTCCCGCCGGCGCACGAGCCGCTTGCTGGTGCGAGACGGTGTTGAGCTTGCACAGCGCGTCGTCCGTCGTCACGAGCCGCGCACCCAGAGCTTGAAGTTCATTCAGAGTGTGCGCGCCATCCGCGGGATTGAGCGTTTCGATTGCGTCGGAGACAACATCAACTTTGCGGCCGCGTTCGAGCAGGCCGCGCACGGCGCAGCGCACGCAAAATTCGGTGACCACGCCAAAGACGACGTATTCGGCATCCTGGCCCAATTCTGCGACTAGCTCGGAAGCGTGCGGATTATCGAAAACATCGAGCGTCTGCTTTTCGAGAATGACTTGCGGGAAGCGGAGGATATCTTTCGGCAACTTGTGCGAAGCACTATTTGGAACAATGCGAAAATCGTCGGCCAAGCCCTCGGGCAGAATGCGCGCTCCCGGGCTACCGCGCAGACAGTGGGGAGGAAAGGTTTCGAATTCGGGATCGTTTTCGGGGTGCGAGTCGCCACTTGAAAGGAGCGGCACGTGGGCTTCGATTGCCGCGGACACCAGGCGGCGAATATTGGGGATGATCTTTTCCGCACCCGGAACGTAGAGCTTGCCCCCGGGCAGCATGAAGTCGGCTTGCACATCCACTTCCCAGAAGATGAGTTTACGTGGCGGCATGTGCGCGTGCTCCTAGGCGCTGGTTACGCTATTTTACCGCAAAGTGACAATCCGGCGGGTAAACACGCGGTCCCAACAGGGCATCGACTGCTCTGAAGCGGCAAGCAACGGACCTCGCTTTTGACGCGGCGTTGTAGTTAGCTATACGAGCTCACTCGACCTCCGGAGGGAAGTGACAATGAGCTCGGCAGCAACTGGAATTGGGATTTCGCGCCTCGGGCAAGTTCATGTTCCCGCACAAGACGCCGAGCGCGCCACTGCATTCTATCGCGATACGCTTGGCCTGCCGCTCCTTTTCACAGCGGGCAGGATGTCCTCTTTTGATTGTGCTGGCGTGCGGTTGATGGTCTCGCCGCCGGAAGGGATCGGAGAGATGCGCCCTGGATCGATCCTGTATTTCGCGGTCGCGGACATCCATGCGGCCCACCGCTGGTTGCGCGACGCTGGCGTGCGGTTTCGGGCGGAGCCGCATAAGATTGCGGAGATGCCGACGCACGATCTATGGATGTGCTTCTTCTGGGATTCCGAAGAAAATATCGTCGCCCTGATGAGTGAAATGCCGCGCGGGAATTAGCGCCAGAGGGCCAGAGGGAACAGCACGTCATTTCACCGACGAGCGACGCACGCGCTGGCGAACGTTTTCGAGCATGGCTTGCAGTCTTTTGCTATAGCGCACGGGAAACGTGGCCGCGCGGTCGATCCGCCGAAGACGCTTAGGAAGACAAGCGAGTCCGGCGATGCACCGCTCGCGCAGGGCGACCACGGATTCGGGTGGGGCGATGCGTCGCCCATCACGCACCACCTGGATGAGCAAAGGCCCAGCGCCGTTCGCCGGTTCGTCGTCGAGCGCGATCTTGTCGCTTTCGAATTCGCCCGACGGCCGCGAATGGCGAAACACCTGTTTGCGCCCTGGGTAGGTAACTTTGGCGCGGCTGAACTTCGCCGCTTCCCGGACCTTGCCACCACGCTCGATTTCAACGAGTTTGTAGATGAGACTCAAATGCGACGCGTCAGCCGGCGTCCCAAGCGCGCTGCCCACGCCAAAGGCGTCGATGGCTGCACCCTCGCGAAGCAGAGCGGCAATCCGGTATTCGTCAAGATCGCCGGAAGCAAAGATTTTCACGTCTTGCCAGCCGGCGCGGTCGAGTTCCCGGCGGGCCCAGCGACTGTCGGCGATCAAGTTGCCGCTGTCGAGACGAATGCCGGCTGGTTTGCGGCCCATGGCGATGATCTTCTTCACCGCGCTGCGCACGTCATAGGTATCCACCAGGAGCACGGCGCCTGCCGGGAACGTGTCGAGAAAGTGGGCGAAGGCTTCGGACTCGTCCTCGTGTGCCATCACCCAGGAGTGCGCCTGCGTTCCATGCGTGCCGATGCCGAAACGATGCCCAGCGAGCGTGTTTGAAGTGCCTTCGCAGCCGCCAATCACGGACGCTCGAGCAGATAGCAAACTGGCCGAGGCGCCATGGGCTCGACGAGCGCTGAAATCGACGACCTGCCGGCCACGCGCGGCGGTGAAAATGCGCGCGGCCTTGCTGGCGACCATTGTTTGATAGCCGAGAGTGGCGAGCAAGTACGTTTCGAGAATCTGCGCTTCAATGATAGGAGCCGTGAGACGCATGA
The DNA here is from genome assembly GCA_030037435.1 of Candidatus Acidiferrales bacterium. Lineage (GTDB taxonomy): Bacteria > Acidobacteriota > Terriglobia > Acidiferrales > UBA7541 > Palsa-295. Next base: position 4,550 of record JASHRI010000178.1, read on the forward strand.
TCGGCTCGCCAGGAAACATCAAGGTTCCTTCTGGCATGGCCCAGACATCGCCCGTAAAACGAAACTTCGCCAAATAGGTGAAGAAATCCTCGTGGATGCGGCGAAAATGGCGGTGTTGGCGCAGGTAGGCGATCTCGTCCGGTGAAAAATCGACACTTTCCAAGTATTCGAGGGCCTGCTCCAGCCCGGCGGCGACTAAATAGTTGCGCCGGGGCGGCAGGTGCCGGACGAAAAGCTCAAACGTGGCACGGGCCTGGAGACCGGTCTCAAAATACCCGGCCGCCATTGTGAGTTCGTAAAGATCGGTGAGAAGTCCCGAATTTTCACGCATGCGTTTGGATTCTCACGCGAGGGGCACGAAAGAAGTTAGATTAGGGCAGCCACGCGCCTTGAAAAGCCGCACGATGGAAAGACAAAACCCCCAGGCTTGCCTCCCGCTGCGCGGGATAGGCCGCACCTGGGGGTCACCACTAAATCTGCGTCGCTCGGGCGCCGGAAACTGCTTACTTCAAGACCGCGTCTTTGAACGCCTTCGCCGCGCGCAGGCGCACCACGGTCTTGGCCTTGATCTTGATGGCTTCGCCAGTCGCGGGATTGCGGCCCATGCGCGCCTTGCGATGCGCCTTCACCGCGCGACCGATGCCAGGGAGTACAAACTTACCGGAGCTCTT
>JASHRI010000179.1 GCA_030037435.1 Candidatus Acidiferrales bacterium
CCCGGCACTTGCGCCTGGCCGCCCAATTTGCCCTCGGTGCCCACTTCGCGGGCCACGCGCGTCACTTCACCGGCGAAGGCGTTCAACTGGTCCACCATTGTGTTGATGGTGTCTTTTAGCTCCAGAATTTCGCCTTTCACATCGACGGTGATCTTGCGCGACAAGTCGCCGCGGGCCACGGCGGTCGTCACTTCGGCAATGTTGCGCACCTGAGCAGTCAAATTCCCAGCCATCGCGTTGACGGAGTCCGTCAGGTCTTTCCATGTGCCCGCCACGCCAGGTACCACAGCTTGCCCGCCCAAGCGGCCTTCAGTGCCCACTTCGCGCGCCACGCGCGTTACTTCGGATGCGAACGACCGCAACTGGTCGACCATCGTGTTGATGGCTTCCTTGAGCTGGAGGATCTCGCCTCGGACATCGACCGTAATTTTGCGGGAAAGGTCTCCGCTCGCGACGGCGGTAGCAACCTCCGCGATGTTGCGGACCTGGCCGGTCAGGTTGCTGGCCATCGAGTTAACCGAGTCGGTTAAGTCTTTCCAGGTGCCCGCCACACCCGGCACCTGGGCTTGCCCGCCCAACTTTCCGTCGGTGCCAACCTCGCGCGCCACTCGAGTCACTTCGGCCGTAAAGACGCCCAGCTGCTGAATCATCGTGTTGACGATGTTCGCAGATCGCAGAAATTCTCCTTCAAGCGGTCGCCCGTCCACGTCGAGACGAACGGTTTGAGTCAGATTGCCCTGCGCAACGGCGGCGATTGCTCGGGTGACTTCAGCGGTCGGCCGCAACAGATCTTCGACAAGGTTGTTGACCGAGACCTCCATTTCGGTCCAAGCACCCTTCGCTGCGCGAGACCGCGTGCGCTCCCTCGTTCGCCCTTCTTTGCCGACGGCCTGCCCGACGCGCTTCAATTCCTGCGCCATGTGCTCATTCGCCGCGACGATGTCGTTGAAAGTGTCCGCAATTTTGCCGGTCAAACCGGTCCAGGAGCCGGGCAGGCGTACCGAGAAATCGCCTTCACGCATGGTGTGCAAGGCTGTAAGTATCATTTCGACTTCAGCGGCTCCCAAGTCGGCGCTGCCATTTGAATGTCCGTTGCTCTTTCGGCTCGCTTTCCGTGTGTCCGGCGGTGGGGCTCCGCCTAAGCTGGCGTTCGTCTCGCTCATATGGCGCTCTCCAAACTCATGTCGCTCTGCGATTCACTCACGATCAGAGATCCGTGACATTGGTGCCCGATTCGCTCTTCGCAATTTCATGAGCGTTCCAATTGAAAGATTCGCCCCGGATGACGGACTCAAGCGCTGCCAACAGAGAGCGCGCCACCTGGGATTTCGTGACGTATGCGCATGCTCCGGCCTTAAGCGCTGCAGATAGCATCTGGGGAGAATCGTGCTGACTAAGGATCAAAACTTGGCAGTTCGGAATTTCGCTGCGAATCAGCCGCGTGGCGTGTAAGCCATCGACTTGCGGCATGCTCACGTCCATCAGAACTATATCCGGAAGAAGCTGCTTTGCTTTTTCGAAGGCATCAAGACCGTCGATCGCTTCGCCGCATATCTCCATCTCGGGGCGCGACTCCAGAATGGAGCGGAGCCCCCGCCTAAAGATTTCGTGGTCGTCAGCTAGCAAAATGCGCGGTCGTTTTATGGGCACTCGCGTCGCACGTACAGCGTTTCGAATCTGGAGCGAAATGGCTGCGTCCCGCAGATGGGACCCTTGCCGACTAAACACTGTCATCCCCCGCCTACGTCCAGTCCATACCGGAAAGACCCTAGGTGTAGTTACGGAGCCCACCTACAGGGCAGTGACTCATCGCGCGAGCCTTTGCAGGTTGAACGAACTCAGTCCTTATACGTGTTAGCTAAGATTTGAACCATTTTCGGCTCTCAAATCGCCTTGCGGGGCCAAAAATCGACTTCCACGAGCAAAGAGCGCGTACGAACAGTAGCCGAAGAAATGGCGAAAGGCGGAAGGCGACAGGCTGAGGACAGGTGCGTTTTGGACACGAAAGCCGTTCGTACCATTGGTGCGACCCTCCGGGCCTTCTAGCCTGAGAGGAACAGGATTACCGTAGAGGTGCTTCCTTGCTCCGACTCTTTCTGCGGTTCGTAGTTCGCGCCAGCCTGATCGCCCTGACGGCAGGCGGCCTGTTTCTCTCATTCTCCGCCGGCGCCGCAGCGCAGGACAACTCCCAATCCCAACCGAGACCACAGGAGGACACCAAAGACTTGGGACAGGCACAGCACCAGCTGCAGCAGGGAAAACAACCGGTGGCGCAAAGCGTCGACGCGCAGGCGGACCCGACGGTAAGTGACGCGCGCGACGAGGCGCAGCCGCCTTCCTTAGGCGACTTGGCGCGGCAGATGCGAGCGAAAAAGCAGGCGGAAGCAAAAGCGGCGAACGTGTTCAACGACGACAACCTGCCACGGTCCGGCGGGGGAATCAACGTGGTGGGGCGGAGCGGAACGCCAGACGACGCACAACCCAAAATGGTGCTGATGGATTTTTGGGCGTCGTGGTGCGGGCCTTGCAGAGAATCCGTGCCCCAACTGAAGCAGCTGCAAGAGACGCTGGGCAATCGGGTGGAAGTGATCAGCGTCAACGAAGACAAAGATGAAGAGGCCGGGAAAGGCTTCGTGGCCGAAAACCAGATGAATTGGGAGCAGCGCTTCGATAGTGACGGCGAACTCCGTCGTCAATACGGCGTGAAAGCGTTTCCCACCTTTGTGCTGATGGACGCTAACGGCAACGAAGTACAGCGATTCGTGGGAGAAGATCCCACAGAGCCGCTCTCGGCGATGATCAGCCCATACCTCAAGCAGGCGCCCGGCAAGAACACTTCTCGCTAAGGACAGCAGAGGAGCCCGCAACGAACCTCCAAAAACGTAGTTTGCGTAACCTTGCCTTCGTACGACTCAAGACACGCATCCTAGTATGGGCTGGGCCTGTTCCATGCTCGGCGCACGGTGAATGTGGCCGAGTGTGATAAGTTCTGAGATTAGGCGATGCGACGGATATTTTCAGAGCTGGCAGGGATAGCGCGGCGATGCCGCAAGGCGCTAGACGCTCGAGGGGACCTTCCGAGGGCCAGACGCACACGAGTTGCTACGATAGTCCTGGTGGGGTTGTCGCTCGTGTCAGGAGCGGGGGTTCTGCTGGCGGCCCAATTCCAACAGTATTCGAAGGGCGGCGGGCCGATCGAAATGGACGGAGAAACCTTCGCGCCGGAGAACCCTAATGAAAAAGCCGAGTTCACATTTGTACGCTTCCGTTACGATTTGGGCGAAGAGTTTGGATTCTACCGTTTTCAGCGCTGGGCGGCTGATTGGCCAAAAGCGGACCGACAATTGATACCCGGCATACGGAGGCTGACGCGCATTCAGGCGCGGTCAACCGAACACATCGTGGACGCGGATACCGACGACATTTTCAACTGGCCCTGGGTTTACATCGAAGATCCCGGAGCGTGGCGCCTGAGCGACGCTCAGGCCAAACGGCTGCGCGAATACCTGGCGCGCGGCGGCTTCATCATGGCGGACGATACCCACGGCGACGAGGAATGGGAGAACCTGGCGAACGGCCTGCATATGATCCTGCCAGATCGTCAGATCGAGGACCTAGCCAACTCGGACGAGCTTTTCCACGTGGCGTACGATCTGGACGACCGGACGCAGATTCCGGGGACGCGCTACATCTGGGGCCGGCGCTGGCCCATCACGCCGGACCAGGCGGTGCCGCAATGGAGGGCCGTGCGGGACGATAAAGGACGGATCATCGTGGCAATCTGCCACAACTCAGACGTGGGCGACGCCTGGGAGTGGGCCGATAGCCCGCAGTATCCCATGCATGAAGCGTCTGTGGCCTACCGCATCGCAATGAACTACATCATTTATGCGATGACACACTAGCGGCCGTCGAGCATCCGCTCCGCAGCACTAAACTTATGCCTAGCTGCACGCCGAATTCTGCACCGAAGTCTGGTCCATCCGAGGAGCTGTGACCATGGCCAAACGAAGTTTCAAGAGCCTGAGCGAACGAGAAATTCTGGCGCTGGCGGTCCATATGGAGCAAGAGGACAGCCGCGTGTATGGAGACTTCGCCGATGGGCTGCGCGAGGAGCATCCGGTAGCCGCCAAGGCTTTCGACGAGATGCAGACCGAGGAGTTGAGCCAGCGAGAACGGCTGGTGGAGCCGTACCGGCAGAGATTTGGGGCGCATATCCCACTGGTTCGGTGCCAGGACGTGAGCGGGTTCGCGGAGCGGAGGCCCGTGTGGCTGCGACGGCCAGTGAGGATGCCTGCGGTGCGCAAGCAGGTGGAACTGATGGAGTCTGAGGCGCCCCGATTCTACGAACGCGCGGCGAAACGAGTGGATGACGGTCCTACACGGAAGCTGCTGGAGGAACTCGAGAAAAAGGAGCGGCAGCACGCCGACTTTGCCTAAGCCATGGGACACGATGAGGTTGCGACGGGAGAGGGGGGAAAGGAGCCAGATCGCAGAAGAAGGTACTAATGCTGCAGTTTGTGCAGCCAGACCTAGAAGGGCTGATCGACGGGTCCGTGTCGACGCTAGCGCCGATTTTCGCGGCGGCGTTCGCAATGCACCAGAGCCGGGCGGCCCTGCTGGTAGCCCTAGCGGCATCGCTAGGGGCGGGCATCTCGATGATGTTTGCCAAGGCACTTTCAGACGACGGGTCGCTGACGGGCCGGAGGCACCCGTACGTTCGTGGGGGCGTGATCGGGGCGATGACAGCGACCGGGGGCGTGGGACACACGCTTCCTTTCCGCTACCCAATTTCAACGCCGCTTTTATGCTGGCGGCGTTGGTAGTAGCGGCGGAGATGGCGATAATCAGTTACGTGCGGCACCTTTTTATGGAGACGTTGCTGCTGTCGTCGGCCTTCCAGATGATCGTAGGGGGCGCGGCAGTGTTTGCCGGGGGAGTGTTGATCGGCAGCGCCTAACGCAAAAAACGATGCGTTCCCGGTGGACTTCGGAATGGGAATTACGTATAACCTGAATTACTGCCCGCGAGGCAGATTTTTTGGATGGAGAGGCGACATGGCGAAAAAGGCAAAAGGTTCGAAAAAATCGGGCAAGGCGCCAGCGGCAAAGGGCTGAAATAAGCTTGCGAGGGCAAAGGGCGCTGGCAGCGACGTTGCGCGCCCTCTCGATAAGATGAACGACATCCGGGGCTGCACCGATCAGGCGGCAGCCCCGCTTTATTTTCGGGGCTACAATTCGAGATTTTCGACGCGCGAGGCGGTGACAACACTGGCTTCGACGGTGGGACGAGGCGCGCGGCGCATGGTTTCGACGAAGATGCGGACCAGTTCGGGATCAAACTGGTTGGCCGCGCAACGCTCCAGTTCGGCAAAGGCGTCTTCGGGCGTGCGCGCTTTTTTGTAGGTGCGTGCGGAAGTGATCGTGTCGTAGGCGTCGGCGATGGCGATGACGCGGGCCCCATGGGGAATCTGTTCCCCTTCGAGCCGATCGGGATAGCCAGTGCCGTCGAAGAACTCATGGTGATGGCGGACCATGGAGCGAATGCGATCGAGAGGCTTGAGCGGCTCGAGGATGCGAGAGCCGAGATCAGTATGCGTCTTCATGGTTTCCCACTCGGCTGCGTCGAGCGGACCGGATTTGTTGAGAATGACCTCTGGTATGCCTACCTTACCGATGTCGTGCAACAGCGCAGCGAGCCGAATTTCTTCGATTTCGTGCGGTGTGAGGCCCAGGGCCTGCGCGATCATCACGGCGTAGGCGGAAACTTTCTGTGAATGGCCCTGCGTGTAGTGGTCTCGCGCGTCGATTGCGAAGGCCAGCGAAGTGACGGTTTCGACAGCGGCGGGCGGCAGGCCCTCATTGAAGCCCTCGCCATTTTGTTCGGCGAGCGAGCGTGTAAACTGCTCAAGGCGGCGATAAATCTCCTCGAAAGCTTCGGGGCCAGTGGCAAAAAGGCGCTTGAGCGTGACGCCGAGATAGGCTTCAAGAACGTCCTTGCGCCAACGCTTGCGGTCGTTGGGATCGCCTTGCTCGGCAGTGGACACAGAATTGCCACCTTGATGCTTTGAGAGGTACATCGACGAGTCCGCGACCTGAATGAGCTCCTGCGGCGTGGAACCGTGCAACGGAAAAGCAGCGATACCGAAGCTGGCAGTGATGTTCTTGTCCCGGAGCAGCGGATCGGATGAAATCCATCCGCGCAGCTTGCCGGCGAACTGGCGAGCCTGGTCGATGGTGGTTTCCGGCATCAGGATGACGAACTCGTCGCCGCCATAGCGGGCCACCACGTCAGAGCGGCGGCAGTGCTGTTCGAGGATGTGTCCGACGCGCTGGAGAACGACGTCGCCCTCGAGGTGGCCGTAGAAGTCGTTGACGAATTTGAAGCGGTCGAGGTCCATCAGCGCGAGAGCGAAGGGGCGGTTGGCGCGCGTGGAGCGCTTCCACTCGGACGAAAGCGCTTCCATCAGGAAGCGATGCGTCTTGACGCCAGTGAGACCGTCGGTGATGGCTTGCTCACGGGCCTTCTGGAACGTCAGCGCATTGTGCAGCGCGCCGGCAAACAGGTCCGCGAGCGTGCGCAGAAGCAGCACGTCCTGTTCGGGGAAATCGCACGGGTCGGCGGATTCGACGTAGAGCACGCCGAGGAACTGTTCGCCGTAGGTGATGGGCAGAGCGATAGATGCAGCCGAACCAGGCAGCACGAGGCGCGGGGATGACGGACCCGCTTCGCGCACGACGCCCATTTGCCCGCTGCGCGCCACCTGGCCGAGCAGACCTTCGTTGAGCAGAACGCGCCGTCCGACGGCGTCGCGGCGCGTGCCGGCCTCGGCCTGAACGATGAGTTCCTTGGCGGAGTAGTCGAGAAGAGCGATGCCGATGTGGTCGTAGGGTAGATGTTTTTCCATTTCGGCGGTGATGCGCGCGAGCATTTCCTGGGGATCGAGTGTGGTGATGGCATGGCTGGAGATGTTGTTGATCAACATCAACTGGCGCGATTTTTTCTGCTCCTCGGCAAAGAGGCGCGCGTTTTCAATCGCGATGCCGGCCTCGCTGGCGAGCACCCGCAGGAATTCCACGTGGCCTTCGTCGAATGCGCGTTCCTTTAAGCTGTGAATCGCCATGATGCCAACGGGGCGGTCATAGAGAATTAAGGGTACAGCGCACAGCGAACCGAGCTTGCGGAGAGGCTCGAAGCCCAGCCGGTGGGCTTCTTCCTCGAATCGTTCGCGGACCAGCAAGGGCCGACCAAGGGAGAGGACGTATTCGATCATGTGGTTTCCGGTGGGCCGCGAACGTTTCGGACGCCGCTCGCCGTCGGTGACTTCAATTTCGAAGCGAATCACGCCGGCATTCTGGTCGCGAAAAGCGACGAAGAAGCTGCTGACGTCGAGCACGCGGCGCATTTCGGTGTAGGTGCGCTCGAGCAACGTGTCGGCATCGAGAGTCGAGCTCAGAGCGCGGCCGATGTCATTGAGGATATGCAGCTCTTCGCTGCGGCGGGCGCTCTGCTGGATCAAGTAGCTATTCTCGACGGCCATGCCGATTTGGTGGCCGAGCGCGAGAAGCAAACGGCGCTCTGCGGCCGTGAAACTGCGCGTGTCTGCGGTGCCGAGAAGCAGTACTCCAAATACGTGCTGCTTTGTTTGCAGGCTCACGCCCACAACGGTGCGTAGACCATGCGCGAGCAACACGCGCCGCACCAGACGGAAGGAATCTTCCTTTTCGAGCGCCTCCCAATTTGCGTCGCGCGAAAGGTCGCGCAACACAACGAGTCCGCCGAGGCGAGCGACGAGATTTACAACGTAGGCATCGAGGTCACCTTCCTGCAGGGCGCGGCAGAACGAGTCGTCCAGTCCGGTGACCATCACGGAGGTGGGACCGCTCGCTTCGCCATGTTGCATGCACAGAGCGCCAGAGGGAATGCGTGCGACGTTGAGCACGCGGTCGAGAGCCTGCGCGAGCATTTTCTGGATTTCACCGCCGACGAAACTGGAAGTGGCCAGATTCAGATTCGAGAGGGCCAACATATTTCGTTCCACGCGGCGACGCTCTTCCTCGTAGACCGCCATTACCATCAGTACACAGGTGAACAGCTCGGGAAGGAGGAGCATCGGAAGCAGATCGCTGTCATGCAAAAAGCGGATCTTGGACTGAAAGACGAGGACGAAGAACAACAGTCCCCATCCGAGGAAGGTGATGCCCAGCAAAATATCGGCGCGTGCTTCTTGGCGGCGGCCTTCCTGCCAGAACGTTTGTCCTACCACCAGGAAGATCAGTCCTGCGCCAAGACCGACCGGGACGCTGGTGACGCTATGAACATGCAGAAAGGACCACACAGCAACCGCTGCGGCGGCAACCGCTACGGCGCGCACGGGGATCGTTACGCGAACGTACAGACGCGCGGCGCAGTAGAACGCCAGTGCAGAAGCGCCGACCAGCCATTCGTCAAATGACCGATAGGAAAGACGCCAAAAGCCGGAGGGGACCAAGTTAACAGCGTTGCGAAGGATGAAGAACAGCGACATCAGTAACCATGCGGCGGACCAGGCCATCAGGTAGGATTGCCGCTTGCGCCGGTCGAGCCAGAAAAAGAACGCGGCGAGCAGCAAAGTGCTGACTTGCACCGTCAGAACGACAGTGGTATGCGCTACCAATTCAGGATTCCCCGTCTTCGTCTTGCGACATTTCCGCGTAGGATAGCAGAAAATCCTCAGGAGGCTGTGAATGCCTCGTAATGAGTTTCGCGGAGGTCAACGCCTGCCGGGAGCCTGGCTGTGTGGCTCCAGGGCCTCCGGGCCGCTCAAGGGGCCGGCTCTTTCGATCGAACGCAAGCGTGATCTACACTATCCAATAGAGCGAAGATGCGGTCAACGGTACGCGAGTACCAAGTGCCACAGGTTCAGTCAGTTGCGCGTGTGCCGCTCGATTTTGCGCTAGTCTTCCGATAAGATGGACGTTTCTCGACGCCGGAAAGATTAAATACGCAAATGAACGCGGCAAATAAGCCCCGGGTCCGTTTCGCGCCGTCACCGACCGGGTATCTACACGTGGGCGGCGCTCGAACAGCTTTGTTTAACTGGCTGTTTGCAAGGCATGAAGGTGGAACGCTGCTGTTGCGCATCGAAGATACCGACGCCGAGCGCAATCGGCCCGAGTTGTTGGATGGGATTCTCGCGGGCCTCAAATGGCTGGGCATCGAGTGGGACGAGGGGCCGTATTTTCAGTCGCAACGGCTTGAAATGTACCACGCGGCGGCCGAAAGACTCCTGGCAAGCGGCGCGGGGTTTGCTTGCTACTGCAAAGCGTCAGTGTACGCCGGCGCGGATGCAGCTCCCGCGGACGAACAAGAAGGAGAAGGCGACGGCGAAGGGCCGAAAGCCAAACGCAATATCGCGTGTCCCTGTCGCGATCTGGTCGAGGCGGAGCGCGCGGCACGCGAGCGCGATGGAACTCCACGCGCCATCCGATTCCGGGCGCCGCGCACGGGCGTAACAAGTTTCGAGGACGCGGTGTTTGGCCGGCGCGAGGTGCAAAACGAAGAAATCGAGGATTTTGTGTTGTTGCGGTCGAACGGCGTGCCGACGTATCAGCTGAGCGTGGTGGTAGACGACATCGACATGCGGATCACACATGTGATTCGCGGAGCGGATCATCTGTCAAACACGCCAAAACAGGCACTGCTGTATCGCGCGCTTGGCGCTGAGCCGCCGATATTCGCGCACGTTCCGCTGATTCTGGGTCCAGACCGCACGCGTCTTTCCAAGCGACACGGAGCCACCAGCGTCAGTTCGTACGCTGAAGAAGGATTCTTGCCCGAGGCTTTCCGGAATTTTCTGGCACTGCTCGGATGGTCACCGGGAGGCAACTCCGAATTTTTGCGCACCACGGAGATCGTGGAGCGGTTCACGCTTGAGGGCGTGAGCCGCACGAATGCGGTGTTCGACCGCCCCAAGCTGGAATGGTTCAACACGGAATATTTGCAGAAGCCGCCGGTAGAAGACCTCCTGCCGTACGTGCAGGCAGAGCTCGAACGCGCCGGCTTATGGAACGGCTCGCAGGCGAGCGCCGATCCGATCTGGTTTGCTCATGCGGTGGATCTGATTCGCCCACGCACGCGGCTGCTGGGAGATTTTACGGGGTGGGCTCGAGCATTCTTTAACGATGACTTCGATTATGAGGCGGAGGCGCGCGCCAAGTTCTGGAAGGACGACCGATTGCCCGCGCTACTTGCCAAACTTGCGGACGGGCTTGCAGCGATTTCGGATTGGAACCATGACGCGTGCGACGCGGCATTGCGCGGCTTGGTGGCGGCCGAGGGAGTGAAAGCCGGTTTACTGATCAATGCCGCGCGGGTTGCGCTCGTGGGACGCGCCGTGGCGCCCCCGCTTTTTGAAACGATGGTCGTGCTGGGCAAAGATCGCGTTGTCGCTCGCCTGCGTCGCGCCCTGCCGGTGATTGCACCGAACTAAGAGCGACCGTCTTCCTGCCACAAAAAAACGACCGGCCCCTATTGAGACCGGCCAACGAAATCCGTCGAAAGAAGCTAGCAAAAAACTACCTCGAGGCCTTGAAAATCTCCGGGTGCACCGCGTGGCCTTCGGCGCTGGCGGCCGCAACCTTTACATCCACCTTCACCGGAACCTTTACCGGAGGCAAACAGGCAGACTCGTTGCAGGCTTGATAGCGCAGGGTCAGCGGAAGGGTCGTCGCTCCGAGAGCCGCGCTATTGTCCGCAGTGAGTCGGAGACGGAGCGTCACATTGCCGGAATATACGTTGAGTGGTTTATCAGGCGAGAACGGGAACTTCTTGTCCTGGCCGTTCGGATACAGCGCATCGACGAGCTTAAATCCAGCGGGAAGCTGTGGCGTCAGCGTGGTCGGAATCAGGTAGCTATCGAGCGGCTTATGCGAATTCATGTGGTAGGCTGGGTTGATGTCCACCACAACGGCGACCTGGAATTCCTTGCCGCGCGGCACGGGCTCGATCGAGACATAAGGGTGCGTCGTCACAACGTCGGCGCCAGACCTGACGGCGGCCGATTCCTGCGCTGGTGTAATCGTATTTCGCGTCTGGCCTGCGGCCAACACCAGCGCAGACAGCGCGAAGAGATAGCCTACTAATTTCGAAGCTCTCATAGCTGCGATTGTATATCCTTTTCGATTTGAGTGCTGTTCGCCAAAGCGCCGATGTAGCGTTTGACGATCTTGCCGTCGCGAGAAATCAGAAAACTGGTGGGCATGCCGATCAGGCCGCCGAACTTGGTGTCGATGTCATCGTTGCCCATCACGATGGGATAATTCATGGTTACCGATTGGCCGTTCACTGCGAATTTGGTGTTGCGGACAAAGGGCGTCACCACGTCTACTTGATCATTCGTAGCAACTCCGAGCAACGTAAAACCCTGGCCGCTGTACTTGTCCTGCAAGTCAATCAGAATGGGGATTTCGCCGCGGCACGGTGCGCACCACGTGCCCCAGAAGTTCACCAAAACGACTTTGCCTTTGTAACTCGCCAGCGTAACGTCTTTGCCTTGTAAATCCTTGAAAGTGACGTCAGGTTCGTTTGCCAAGTCGCTTGCACTTTTCGACGTTTCGGCCGAAGACGACGATTGATGCGATCCGCAGCCGAAGAAGCTTGTGGCGACCAGCAATGCTGCCGACGCCAGGATTAATGCGCGCACGTGCTTCTTCATACGAAAAACTCCCTTATTGTACGAATCGATTCAGAAAGGT
>JASHRI010000180.1 GCA_030037435.1 Candidatus Acidiferrales bacterium
TCGACAAGACTTGGGCGGTTTCCAAGGGTTCGGAATCGAAGTATGGACGCACGAACCCGAACCGCACGTATGAAGACGCGATGAAGCGCCGCTCAGAAGATCCTTGGAACATGCTTTTCATCGCCGGAATGTGGTTTCAGGATCTCTTCAACTACGATTTCCGCCGCACCGAAATGTGCATCATTCCTTACGCCACGCAGCAAGGCGAAATTTCCTTCTGCGCATACAACACGGGCATCGGCTGGCGGAAGATTATCGAGAACATGTACAAGAACGCGACGGTCGCCGAGTGGTACAAGGAACACGGGAAGCACCAGATATACGCGAAGGGCAAAAAGGTTGACCTGGCGACGTACGAGCACTCGCTGAGAATCGACGCGGAAGACGCGGCGCGCGTGCGTCATCTGGAGCACGATATTCCGCAGACCGCGGCCGAGGAAGATCGCATCCGCCGCAAGAAGGCGTTCGAAGAAGCAGCCAAGGTGCGCCGAATCTATGAGGAACTCGTGCTAAAGAAGTCGCAAGAGCCTATAGTGCAGATCGGCACGATGAACGACATCCTCACGGCTGTTCCGGGCGCGACCGTAAAGCGCATCGAGCCCGCGAACGGAAACGGCAACAGTCATAGTGAGGCTGAGGCGGGAAAATCCGAAGCCGCCACCGTCGCCGGCGACTAAACGTTCCTCAACCTGGCGGGTTTTACAAGCAGCCCCGGCTTCGGCCGGGGCTGTTTTTTTGCGTAGGTGACTCATTTCACCGGTGTGAAGGCTGACTGCAAAATTCCGGTAGAATGCTGGCATGCCCGATCGAGCACGTGTGCGACAACTCGCCGCCGAACACATCAGCCGAGGCGATCCCCTTGGCTGGTTTGACGCGCTCTACCAGGAAGCAAAGCATGGAGATGCCGCAATCCCGTGGGCGGACATGGAGCCCAATCCGCGATTGATCGCTTTCTGGGACGCGCACCCACTCGAGACGTCTGGCAAGCGCGCTCTTGTGGTGGGCAGCGGGTTCGGCGACGACGCCGAGCAACTCGCGGCGTGGGGATTCCAGACCACCGGTTTCGACATTTCGAAAACGGCCATCGAAGACGTGAAAAAGCGTTTTCCCAAGACGCGGGTCGACTATGTTGTCGGAGACCTGTTTGGTCCGCCTTCGCAGTGGCGGCGCGGCTTCGATTTCGTACTCGAGATTTACACGGTGCAGTCGTTCCCGCCGGGGCTGCAGCCGAAGGCAATTGAAGCCATTGCCCAGTTAGTGGCGCCCGGCGGAGAGCTTCTGGTGATCGCGCGCGGCCGAGAAGAAGGCGAGCCCTTGACCGAGGGGCCGCCATGGCCTCTGACTCGCAAGGAGATGAGCAGTTTTCAGCGGGCGGGCCTAAAAGAGGAATCTTTTGAGGATTACGCTGAGCCTGAGCCGCCCTGGGTGCGACGATTCCGCGCGTTATATGTCCGGCCTTGAAATCAGGCGGGAGCACGCACAGCGAAGCAGTGGAAGTTCTGTTAAAATAACGCCACTATGCCGATCTACGAATACGTCTGTGACGATTGCGGCCAACGCTACGAGCGCATCGTGATGAATCAGAGGACCAAAGTCACGTGCCCGAAGTGCGACAGCGGCAAGCACACAGTGCAGCTTTCCGTGTTCGCCGCGCCGTCGAATGGCAGCAAAGCGTCGAATAGATCCTCGTCGGGTCCCAGTGGAGGCGGCGGTTGTTGCGGTGGCGCGTGCGGCTGCCACTAGCGCGAGATTCGCGTGGCTGCGACTGACGGTATCTTCACGAACGAAATATTTCGATTTTTCCGCGAGCTCGCCCGGAATAACCGCAAGACTTGGATGGATGAAAACCGCGACCGATATCGCGATTCGGTCGTGGCACCGTTTCGCGTGCTGCTCGACCGGCTAACGCCTTTCGCGCACAAGCTGAATCCGAATTTTTCGGCAGGCGGCCGCGTGGGCGAGAATTTCTCGCGTATCAACAGAGACATTCGTTTCGCCCGGGACAAATCGCCCTATCGCACGCAAATGCATCTGTTCTTTGCCGAGCCCAGCGGAGGAGGCCAGCTCTACGTGGGACTTTCGGCGGAGGCGGTAACGTGCGGATTTCGCGCATACCGCGAGAGCCGAACGTCGCCACTCGCCACGCTCGGACGCGAGCGCGGCCAGCAGCATTCGCAATGGATCGCGCAGCAACGGCAGGAACTCGGGAGAAAATACGAGAGCTACTGGTACGCGTCCGAAAAAGGCGAATGGATAAAACGCTCCGGTTGGCCGCTGAAACCCGAAGACTGGAAGAAGCTGCAAGGATGGGTGGTGCGAAAGAAATTTGCGCGTTCTGCCGCCATCCGCGCAGGATTCGACCGCGAAGTGGCAGTGGCATTCCGCGAGGTTTACCCTCTCTACTCTTTCGTCACTTCGCCGGACTGGAAATTCCACCGTTAAAGTAGTAATAAGGGGGCCATGACAAGACGCACATGCGCTTCCGTCATTGCTGCCCTGGGAGCCGTTGTTCTTGCCGGCTCCTTCTCGCATTTTCACCGTACATACGCCGCCGCGCGTGAGCACAGCGACTACACCGCACCTGACTGCGACCGGAAATGCCTATACGGATTCGTCGATCAGTATTTGGCTGCGCTCGTGGCGAAAGACCCGTCGAGGCTTCCGTGGGCGAGCACGGTGAAATTCACCGAGAACAACGTGGAGCTGAAAGTCGGCGACGGCTTGTGGGGAACGGTCAGCGGCATGGGGCCGGAGGATTTGCGGGCGGCCGATCCGGAAAATGGCCAGGTGGCTTACTACGGTATTGTGGACGAGCACGGGTCGCCGGGATATTTTGCGCTGCGGCTCCGGATTGAGGATCGGAAGATCGCGGAGGTTGAAACGATCGTCGACCGCAAGGGAAACGGTCCGGGTCCTTTCGGCGATCCCGCGAAAATGACCGCCTTGCCGATTCTGCAAGAGGATGTTCCGGCGGACCAGAGGACCCCGCGCACGAAAATGGTGGCGCTGGCCGATGGCTACTTCAACACGCTGCAGCTGAACGACGGCCACATCTTTACGGTGTTCGATCCCGCTTGCAGCCGCCGCGAAAATGGAGTGTGGACGGCCAACGATCCGCATCCGGAACCCAACGCCACAGGGCTACTCGCCGTCGCGGGGCGAATTTCTTGCGAGCAGGGATTCAAGCTCGGCAACTATCGCTGGGACGATCGGCTTCGCGAGCGTCGTTTCCCACTGGTGGACGAGGAAAAGGGATTGATACTCGCCGGTGGCTTTATCGATCATTCGGGGCGGCTGGAAAAATATACGACTACCGATGGCGTGACACATGATGCCCCGCTGAAATCGCCGCACTCGTTTTGTTTGATGGAAACATTCAAGATCGTAGACGGCAAGATTCGGCACGCGGAGGCAGTTTTTATAACGGTGCCGTACAACATGCCGTCGCCGTGGGTGCGGCACGACGATTGATTTTGGCCGCGAAGGGAGAATGTAGTCATGGTTGATTTCTCGCATCAGCCTACGATGAAAGGATTTTTCGCGCCCACGCGTTTCGAGGCGGACGTCTACGATTGCGAAGTAATCGGCAAAGTGCCCACGGATATGAACGGCGCGTTTGTGCGCCTGGGCGGCGATTGGCTCTATCCGCCGAAATTTTCCGACGATGCCCCGTTCAGCGTGGACGGCTACATCAATATGTTCCGCTTCAAGAATGGCATTGTTGACTACAAAGGCCGCTGGGTGAAGACGCCAAGATACAAAGCGGACCTCGCCGCCCACAAGCAGCTTTTCGGAGAGTACCGGAATCCGTTTACGGACGATCCAAGCGTTAAAGGTCTTGATCGCACTGTGCAAAACACCACACCACTGGCGTTTGCCGGGAAACTTTTCACACTGAAAGAAGACAGCCTGCCATACGAAATAAATTGCAACACGCTCGAGACGATCGGACCTTACAATTTTCATGGGAAATACAAGAGCCTAACTTTCACCGCGCACCCGAAAGTCGATCCGGTTACGGGGGAGATGATCTGCTACGGTTACGAGGCTGCGGGCCTTGAAACGAACGACGTGTATCTCTACACGATCAACAAAAAGGGCGAAGTGACGCGAGAAGTTCGGTTCAAAGTGCCGTACATCAGCATGGTTCATGACATCGGACTGACACAGAAGCACGTGATCATTCCGGTGTTTGGCTTCGTCACCAGTATGGAGCGCTTGAAAGAAGGCAAGGTGCACTGGGGATGGGACAGCACAAGGCCCTCGTATGTGGGCATCATTCCGCGCGATGGCGAGGCCAAGGACATCCGCTGGTTCAAAGGCCCGGAACGCGCGACGGTTCACACCCTGAACGGCCGAACCGAGGGCGACAAGGTGATTCTAGAAGCGCCGATCTTCGATTCGAATCCATTTCCGTTTTTCCCGTCCGTCGATGGCTCGCCGTGGGATGCGCAGAAGGCACGAGCGTACATCCGCCGCAACACATTTGACCTGAACTCCAAGGACGATGGTTTCACCGAGGAGAAGCTTTTCGAGATGAACGTGAGCGATCTGGGCCGCGTGGACGATCGTTATCTTTCCCTGCCTTATCGCTATGCTTTCACTGCCTACACGGATCGAGAGCGGCCGTTTGACCAGTGGCGCGCCGGCAATCTGCAGGGCCGCGTCAGCAATTGCTACGGACGGTTCGATCTGGCGACCGGAAAGAAGAGTTCTTACTTTGTCGGCGACACATGCAGCTTGCAGGAAGTGTGCTTCGTTCCGCGAAAAGGCAGCTCTGAGGAGGGCGACGGCTACGTGATCGGGATGGCGTCGAACTATGCAGAGATGCGCTCGGAACTGATCATCGCGGATGCGCAGCGGCTGGAGGACGGCGATGTCGCGCGTGTGATTCTGCCGTTCAGGTCCACGGCGCAGGTGCACGGGCGATGGATGGACGAGGATCAGTTGCCATTTGCATGAGGCGCGAAGAACCAATTAAGCGGCGTGATTTCCTTTCGAAGGTGGCCATTGTGTTTGCCGGGGCAGCCGTTGTGTGGATTGATGGTGGCCGAACCCTGCTTCGGGCAGTTTCACCGGCGCTTGTTGAGCTTTCATGCAATTCAACGCCAGTCGTCTCGATTCACATGGACCGACCCTATCTCGACGCGACAGGACGCGCTGTGCCGTACTATGCGCCGATCGGAATGCGCTCCGGCGAGCCCGTCGCACATCTGACGGAAGAGGCGTTTCGCAGCCAACTGTGTTTCGTATAATAGGGACATGGCAATCAGCCGGCAGCAGGCGCGCAGCGAACATTCCCGCCAATTCGGAGCGGGCCATGAGCAGTTCACCGAAACGATTTATGGCGTAGTCTGCGCTGTCTGCCACAACTACATCCTCATCGACAAGACGAACTGTCCTTCCACGTGTCGCGAGCACGAGACCTGCCGGCAAGCATACGGGTAAGAATTCGCAGCGCGGCGATAGAACGACATTAGGTCTATGCAGGTGAAGCAACGCGATTTTTGGAGGGGAGGAACGCTCGCATTTTTGCAAGCGTTTGGCGCGGTTCTACTGGCGTGCGCTTTTGCGGGAACGATGTGCGCGCAAGAAAGTACCCCGCCTGCGGCGCCTGAGCCTCAATCTGCATCCCCCACACAGCTCGACCTGACGCATCGGCCGCCGGAGGCTGCCGCCCCCGCCATACAGCCGGAGCGGCACGTCGCTCTCGTTGTGCCGAAAGACACTCCGGTCGAAGTGGCTCTCGAAAAAGATGTGCGCGTCAGAAAGGTCGGCCAGACGATTCAGGGACGTGTCGTGGAACCGGTGTACGCGTTCGATAAGCTGGTGATCCCTGCGGGCACTGAAGTCAACGGCAGGATCATCGCGCTCAAGGGAGTTTCCAAAGGGCGGCGTACCGAGGCGGCTCTGGACGCGGATCTCACGCCTCCGCGCAAAGTGCAGGTGGAGTTCGAAGAACTCGCTCTCTCCGACGGCAAACGCATCCCGATCCAGACGAATGTGACGCCGGGCTCCGGAGAGGTGGTTCAACTCGTCTCTGGCGCGAATGGAGAGGGCGGCAAGAAAGGCATCCAGAACCTTGCCGCGGAGAAAACAAAGGAAGCGAAGGAACAGGCGCATCAGGAATGGGATCGCGCGATGAAGCAGCTAAAAGCGCCCGGCAAAATTCACAGAGTCGAGCGTTATGCCCTCGGCGAACTACCCGCCCATCCGCAATACCTCGATGCCGGAACGGTCTACCTCGCGGAATTGCAATCGCCGCTCGATTTCGGCAGCGAGCCGCTCAGCGCGCAATTGGCAGCAACCCTGGCCAGTCCTGCACTGCCGGATGGCAGCGTCGTGCAGGCTCGGCTCACGACTCCCCTGAATTCCGCTACAACTCACCAAGGCGACGAAGTACGCGCCATCATATCGAAGCCGCTCTTTGATGATGGGCACCTGATTATTCCCGAGGGAAGCGTGCTGCGCGGATCGGTAGTTCAGGTGCACCCGGCGCAACGAATGAGCCATAACGGAGAGCTTCGTCCCGTGTTTCACGACCTGACACTTCCGGATGGCGTTCGCGAACAGGTGGAGGCGACCATGGCGGCCGTTCAGGCGGGTAAAACACAGGATCTGAAGCTCGACTCCGAAGGTGGCGCGGCGGCGCAAGCTCCGCGGACGCGTTATTTACAGACGGCCGTAGCGGTGGGTTTGGCGGTTGCTTCCCAGGGAGATGATCCCGGAAATAGAGCAGAAGGTGGCGCAGGCGGCTTTCGAGTGATCGGGATCGCGATGGGGCTCGCCGTGCGCTCGCAACCGCTGGGGCTCACCATGGGAGCGATTGGAGCGGGGCGCTCCGTCTACACGCATTTCCTGGCGCGCGGCCGCGACGTGGTACTGCCGAAGGATACATCCATGCAGATCGCCATCGGCACGCGAGCCGACATCCCTTCTGTCCCGCCGGTAACGCCGAATCCCCCGAAGCAATAGGTCTGGTGCCGCAGTCTCATTGAAATTCGGATCGATTTGGCCCTCTTTTTTTCATCCGAAGAAAGCTCCTACGCCCGACACGGTTGTCCCCACGTCATGTCGGTGTTCTCCGGTTTCTCGCAGTGGCGAATGGCACGTGGTGCGGGGCGCAGATGCTGCGAGGGCGGTTTCAGGTATGATGGAGCAGGGGAGTCTTTTGTCACCAGCAACAATCTAGGAGCCTGAATTGATAGCACGGTACACGCGTCAGGAGATGGGCCGCGTCTGGAGCGAAGAGAACAAATTCCAGAAGTGGTTGGACGTGGAATTGGCCGCCACGGAGACACTGGTCGAAGCGGGCATAGTGCCGCGACAGGCGGCGGCGAAGCTGCGCGAGCGCGCCCGAATCGATGTGGCGCGGATCAACGAGATCGAGGCGAAGGTGCGGCACGACTTGATCGCCTTTACCATCGCCGTGCAGGAAGCCGTTGGCGATCCGGAGGCGGCGCGCTGGCTGCACTATGGACTTACATCGAACGACGTGGTGGACACCGCACAGGCGCTGCTGGTGCGCGACGCCTCGAAGCTGATTGAAAAGGGCATCGCGCGCTTCGGCGAAATCCTCGAAAAGCGTGCCTGGGAATTCAAAGACACGCCGGAAATCGGCCGAACGCACGGCATTCACGCGGAGCCGATCACCTTTGGGCTGAAAATCGCGAACTGGTATGCGGAAAACCGGCGCGACGCGGCGCGTTTCGAGGCGGCGGCGCGGGAAATGGCCGTGGGAAAAATTTCCGGCGCGGTGGGAACGTGCACACATCTCGGTCCCGAGATCGAGCAGAAGATTTGTGCGCGGCTCGGGCTGGCGACGGCGCCAATTACGTCGCAGGTGATCGAGCGCGACCGGCACGCGCAATATCTGGCGGCGCTGGCGATCGTGGCGGCGTCGCTGGAACGAGTGGCGCTCGAAATCCGACATCTGCAGCGCACCGAGGTGCGCGAGGTGGAAGAGCCATTTGGCGGCGAACAGCGCGGCAGTTCTGCAATGCCCCACAAGCGCAATCCAGTATCGAGCGAGCAGATTTGCGGGCTGGCGCGCGTGGTTCGAGCGAACTCGCTGGCGGGCGCGGAAAATATCGCGCTGTGGCACGAGCGCGACATCTCGCACAGCTCCGTGGAGCGCGTGATTCTGCCGGATTCCACGATTCTCGTCGACTACATGCTGCATCGAACCACGGAAATCGTGGCGAATATGAAGGTCTTTCCGGACCGCATGTTGCGAAACCTGGACGCGACGCATGGACTCGTTTTTTCGGGACAGATGCTGCAGGATTTGGTCGAACACGGCGCGCCGCGCGAAGACGCTTACAAATGGGTGCAGAGCCATGCGATGGCCGCGTGGGAATCAGAGACGAGTTTCAGAGATCGAATTGCGGCCGATACGAATGTGCGGAAGTATTTGGACGAAAAGGCGCTCGCGCACACGTTTGATCTGAAACGGCAATTGCGCGCCGTGGATGCGATTTTTGGGCGCGTGTTTGGGCGAAACGCGCCGGAAGCGAAGTCGTCCTCAGCCCGGTGAGCTCATAGAGCGCTCGGATCGTCACTGTACGCGCTGGATGTAGCGGCCCTCGCTGGTGTCCACTTTGATTTTGTCGCCTTGGCCCACGAACGGCGGGACGTTGACGACGAGGCCGGTCTCGAGTTTCGCAGGTTTCATCACGGCGCTGGCAGTGGCTTTCTGGATGCTAGGTTCGGTCTCGACAACGGTCAGGTCGACGGTGTCGGGCAGGAGCACGCCGATGGGTTTGGCGTCGTAGTATTCGATCTTCACCGGCATGTTGGGGATCAAGTAGTCCTTGGCGTCGCCGACCACGTCGTTTTGCAGGGCGAGCTGCTCGTAATTTTCGGTATTCATGAAGTGGTGCCCTTCGCCGTCGCTATAGAGGTACTCGAACTCGAGCTCGTCCACGGTTACCTTGTCGATAAAATCCTCAGCACGGAAGCGATAGTCGATCATGGAACCGGTGCGTAGGTTGCGCATGCGAGTTTGCATGGCCGCGCGCTTATTGCCAGGGGTGCGGTGATCCACATTGTAGACCGCGTGCAGGTCGCCCTCGTGCTTGATGATCATTCCCGCGCGCAGAAGTGTCGCCTTAATCATGAGTGCTCCTGAAATCTTTCTCTGAGGTTTCCCCGCTGGGAAAACATTGCCGGGAGGGCGCTCGACCCGCCGTGGCCGCGCCCGGCGCAAAGATTTCGCCGAGCGGAAACAATGAATTATAGCGACCTTAATCGGGTGCGGTCAAACGAGCCGGTGCTCCCAGCCACGTTAGAAAAAGAATTTCGCGCCCAGTTGGACGAGTCGAGGCGCCGCGGCGCTGACGACCTGGCCGAAAGTGGAGCTGGCGATATTTCCGTCGACGGCCAGCGGGCCGAAGAACTGAGCGTGGTTGAAGACGTTGAATCCTTCGAGCCGAAACTGCAGGGACTTCGATTCTGTGAGGCGGATGTTCTTGAGCAGCGCGATGTCGTAGTTGTCCATCCCCGGGCCGAAGAAAAAGCGGCGTTTGGCAGTTCCCGGAGTGCCTAGCGCATTTTCGGTGAAGGCCGCGGTGTTGAAATAGGACTTTCCGTTGCGCGGGTTGGGGTTGAGATTAAGAAAAGCGCCCGTGTAATCGGGCTCATCGACGCCAAAGTTGTTGATGCCATTCGGCTCGGAGCCGAGCAGAGAGTTGTCGCCATAGTTGATCAGCGTCACTGGAAGGCCCGTGCTGAAGTGCGTGATGCCGGAAATTTCCCAGCCTTCGGTCCAGCGATTCGTGGAGTGGAACAGAGTTTCCAGCGGCAGCTGATAACTATAGCTGAGGACGAAGTTGTGCTCGACGTCGAACGCGGACAGCGCTTTGCTGAGCGACGGATTGAACGGATTCACTTCCTCGCCGACATTGGAAGATTGATCTTCCGATTTGCTGAAGGTGTATCCGGCGAGCACATTGAGATGCTTGCTGCTATGGCGCAGGGTGATCTGCAGCGCGTTGTAGTTGGAATTGCCAATGGTCGCCTGATTGGCGTCGCTGCCGAAGTTCGATCCCAAAGGGCCGCGCGTACCGTTGTAGACCTGACCGGTGGACGTGATGTAGGTGTTGTCCTCCCCGAACGGGCCGCATGGAGTTTGTCCCGAAGCGAGATTGGCGGGATTGCTCAGGAACAAGCAGAGTGACGGATTGCCCGGGTTCGCCTCTTCGAGCACGAGCAGGTGATGTCCTTGGGTGCCGACGTAATCCAGGTCGAGGACGGTGCTGGCTCCCAGACCGCGTTCAAGCGAAAGCATGTATTCGTCGGTGTATGGAATACGGTTGGCGGTGGGGTAGTTGGGAAGTCCGGTGATTGGCTCGAACTGCGACCAGTTGATGTTCGGATCGGGATGACTTGCCGATGAATTGAGTGGCGCCAGCGCGACTGGGAAATACTGGCCCAAGTTCTGGCCGGTGGCGGCGGTGATGAACGGCGTCGCAAAGAGCGGTGGTGCAGGGCTGGTGTAGGTGGTTCCGTAAGGCGCGTTAGCGCTCATCACACCGATCGTGAGGGCTTCGATTGCCGTGTAGAACATGCCGTAACTGGCGCGGATGCTGGTCTTGCCGGGGCCGCCGAGGATTTTGGCGAGCGGTCCGTCGCCTGAAGCGCTGGGCGAATAGGCGAGTCCGATGCGCGGCGCGAAATCGAGATTTCCCGGCGGCGCCAGCGTCCGCGGCACGCCTGGATCCGTGGGGTAGAGGATGCCGGCAGGCGCTCCCGGAAACACGACGGACTGTTTGCCGGGCTCGAATGTGGCGATTTGGTTGTACTTCTCATACCAAGGCTCGATCCGGTCCCACCGCAAGCCGTAGTTCAGCGTCAGATTGCGAGCGACTCTCCAACTATCCTGCCCGTAGATCCCCGCGTATTTGTTGCGTCCGTAAAAGGGCTGGAGCTGGCTCTGATTGTACTGGCTGGGAATTCCCAGCAGGAAATCGGCGAAGTCGGAGCCGGTCTCGGTGCCGAAGAAAAGGAAACTGCCGTTGAACTGGGCGACGGCATTGACGTTGACCTGATCGTAGTGAAATTCACCACCGAATTTGAGGGTGTGGGTTCCAAAGACCTTCGTAAAATTGTCGAGCCACTGAAATGTGTTGCCCCACTGCCGCAATTCGTTTGTGTTGGTGCCGAATGTAAAGCTATTGAACCCAACGCTTTCGATACCTTCGGTTTTCGGCGAGAGGGCCACGATGCCCGGAGTTCCCTGGCCCACTGCGAAACCCTGGGAAGCCAGGCTGACACCGACTCCGCCTATCGGCTTACCAAGGTCGTTTGCGTCGCGCATGTAGCTAAATCGGAATTCGTTGACTGCCGAGGCGCTGAGCGTTTTCGTATCGCCCAGATTGAGCAACTGCGAACGGCCTGTGTACAACGCGTTGAAGCCGGGAACGTTCGCGCCGCCCTGCGCCACCGGATACGGATTATTCTGCGACCAGTCGTCAAGGAAGTAGTACGCGGTGAGCAGGCCCCAGCCGGTGTTGGCGTCGAGACGGTACGCACCTTTGTCGTCCCGCAAGGTCTCGTTGAAGGCGGACGTGGAAAATGTGCCGTTCGCATTGTTGGGCGACGGAATGTACTGCAGCAGATTCGTTGCTGGCGCGGACCATGCCTTTTGCGGGATCGTCGCGCCGGGGAAAACGCAATTTGCGCTGGTGCATCCGGGCGCGTAGTAAGGCTCGCCTGTCGAGACGGTGTAACCGAGCCTCTGCGAAAGCAGGCTGGCCCAATACGGCCCGCTTACTGTGCTGGGCACGACGTTTCCACTGGCGTCAGTCGTGAGAAAGGAACTTGCGAGGTCTGAGAGATTGCCCATCCGGTCCTGCAGAGACGGCACCGGAATCTGACCGGTGTCGACGCCCTGGGTCGATCGCGTGCCTTGATAGTCGCCAAAGAAGAATATTTTGCTTTTGCGAATTGGGCCGCCAAACGTGCCGCCGAACTGGTTTTGATCGAATGCGCCGCGCGTGGGAGAAAAATAATTGCGCGCGTCCAGGTCCGTATTGCGCGCGAATTCGAAAGCGTCGCCATGGAAGGCATTGTTGCCCGACTTGGTGACCACGTTGATTTGGCCGCCGCTAAATTCGCCGTACTCGGCGTCGAAATTGTTGGTCAGGATCCGAAACTCGGCAATGGAATCTAGATTCGGAACCACGGCCGCACCCATGTTGACGTCCTCTTCGACGTCGCTTCCATTCACCAGAAAGCTATTTGCGAATTCACGCTGCCCATTGATCGAGATGGTGCCGGGATTCAAATCACCGGAAGGGGCGAGTGCGCTTGCGCCAACGTCTTGCACCGTCTCGGAGGTGACCGAAGTGACCGGCGTCACTCCTGGCTGAAGGGCGAGCAAATCGGTGAAGCTGCGGCCATTGAGCGGAACGGCCGTCATTTGTCCACCCGTGATTATGTCGCCCATCTGGGTGCTCGCCGTTTCGACTTGCAGCTGATTTTCGGTGACCGTCACGACATCCGCTCGCGCCCCAACTTCCAGAACGGCGTCCACTGTTACCGCGCTGTTCGCATCGATGGCAATCCCGGTCCGCTGGTAGGGTTTCAAGCCCGTGCTTTCGATTTCAAGATCGTAGCGGCCGATGGGAAGGCTGGGGAAGGAATAAAAACCCTTGGCGTCAGTAGCGACGGAGCGCCGGATGCCGGTTTCCGCATTGGTCACTATCACCGTCGCCCCGATTACGACGCCGCCGGTCGAATCGGCCACGCTGCCAGAGATGCTTCCTCCGACGCCGCCGCGGGCCGAAAGCGCGAGAAGCGGAATCGCGGACATCACTGCAGATAACCAAAGCAGTATGTGGAATGTCTCTAAGAGGCGAATTGCGGAGAAAGGAGAATGTGCGGTTTGATAGAGACGCGGATCGCGGGATCGGATTCCAGCCATTTGGTCGTTTTCTCCCAAGATACCCGTGGCCGGTTTCCGTATAATGACGGCGGTCGTCAGCCCACTGGGTTGTCGATTTACGGTCCTCGCGACCCTTCGCCAAAAGGTTCGTCGTGAGGACCGTTTTTTTGCTTATTTGTAGAGCTTATTTGTTACGCCAGTTTCAACGTTTCCAGTTGCGACGGAGTCGTATAAAGGAAGACAAAAAAGACCACTCATGCCGGTTCCGAGTGCGCGGCCTTTCTGCATCGCCTGCAGAAACCACCCGCCTCAAGCCGTACCACCCGGATCGCGAAATCGCCGCGTTTGGCCATCTCGTCCTTCAGTTTTTCGAAGGCCGGACTGGCGTACTCGATGATGGCTCCGCATCGAAAACAGGCGAGGTGACAGTGATCCCGATTCGTTTTTGCCTCGTAGTAGTGCTTCTCGCCCTCGAGGTGCATGAGATCGAGTTCATCGATTAGGCCTTGCCCTTTCAGCAATCCGATCGTGCGGTACACGGTGGAGCGGTCGATTCCAGCATCCCGCTCCTTGGCAATCTCGAGCAATTTTGCCGCATCGAGATGGCGAGGAGAATCCTGGATGATTTGGACTAGCAGGCGTCTTTGCGTCGTAATGCGGATCCCTCGGGCAATCAGTTCCTTCATCAGCGAAGGACGGCTTATTACTCCGTCGTTCTTTGTTCGGCCCAATTGCGACTCGGTCGCAATAATTGTATTTCCCCGCATCGATGGCTATTTCCTTGTTGCGATTCTAGTTGCAACAGTGTTACAACTGGGATCATTAAGCCCTATGGAGGTTCGGCTGTCAAGGAGAAGTTTGCTTTGAAACGTAAGTGCCCTGCAATGCGGCTGGAACCAACGTCGACAAGCTAACGGCCGATTCTCAAACCCACTGGCCCGATGTACTCCGACTGTGGACGGATCAGATGATCTTCCGCGTGCTGTTCGATCACGTGCGCGCACCACCCGGCGGTGCGGCCGCAAGCAAACATGGCGACAAATTGGCGAGGGTCGAGCCCAAGCGTCTGTAAGACGAGTGCCGTGTAGAATTCGACGTTGGTCCTGAGATTCCGTCCCGGCTTGGCCTCTGCCAGCACACGTAATGCGGTCTGCTCCACGTGCCGCGCCAGCTCATACAACTGTCGATTTTCAAGCTGCGCCTGGCCCATCCGCTCCGCCACACGGCTCAGCACTTCCGCGCGAGGGTCGCGCACTTTGTACACGCGATGTCCGAATCCCATGATGCGCCGACCTTGTGCCAGTTCGTTGCGCAACCACGCTTCAGCGCGGTCCGCGCTGCGAATTTCGAGCAGCATGTCCAGCACAGGCCCAGGCGCGCCTCCGTGCAGGGGGCCTTTCAGCGCGCCCAGTGCCCCGGTCACCGAGCTCACCAGATCCGATCTTGTGCTTGCGATCACGCGCGCGGTGAAGGTCGACGCGTTCATCCCGTGATCCATCACCGTCACCCAGTATGTGTCCAGCGCTTGCGCCGCCATGGGGTCCGGTTCTTTGCCATGGATCATGTATAGAAAATTCGCGGCGAGAGGAAGATCTTTGCGCGGCGCAATGGGCTCCTGCTTTTTTGCGATTCGTGCATGAGCAGCGACGACGGTGGGAAAACAAGCCGTCAGCCGCATCGCCGCAGCGAAATCAGCTTCCGGTGTAATGGCATTCGGATCGGCAAGGCCGAGGGAAAGGGTGGCGCAAGCCATGCGCAGCGCGTCGATCGGCGGCGCCGCTGCTGCCGCGCGGATCACTTCAAGCGTCAACCGGGGCAGCTCTCGCTGCTCCGCCATTTCAGACGACAGTTTCGAAAGTTCGGCGCGATTGGGCAGCCGTCCGCGCCACAGGAGGTGAGCGGCCTCCTCGAATCCAACGTGGCCGGCGAGCTCCTCGATCGAATACCCGCCCACAATGAGGACGCCATTTTTTCCGTCCACGTGGCTCAGGCGCGTTTGCGCGGCCACGACACCTTCGAGTCCGCGGCTCGCTCCCGTAACGTTCGAGGCCATGCCACCCTCCCTTGCGTGCATTTATATCATGCAGCCTTTTTCAGTGAGAATCGACAGGCAAAAAAATGAAAAAGCTGATGTCTTTGCCGGACCTTTTGCATAACAAAAAAGGGGCGAATACAACCGCCCCTTTCGCGTGCTTGCACCTCTGAGCTGCAGGTTACTTTTGGTGCGTGCGCCATCCCTCTGCATACGTTTCCCGCGCGACTTTGGAATACGGCACAGGACTGACTACTGCACGCACTTCCAGCTGCTTGTGGCGCTCGACAGTCGGCTTCTTGGTGCCGCCGCCTTCCTCGCCCCACACGAGCGTGAGTTCGGTGCCGACTGGGATGTCCGCATCCAGCACGCCCAGCGACAGCACGGACCGCTCGTTGTAGCTGTAGCCGGCGAACATCGACAGCCCTACCGTTTTTCCGCCCTTCATCACTTTGTCGTAGGAGGCGGAGGCGTAGTTCGAAATCGGCAGATCGATGAACTTGTAGACCTCGCCGGGCGCTAGGAGCGACTTATACGCCTTCAGCACGTCTTCCCCATCCCACGCAAAGGTCACTTTCTTTCTTTGCGGCTGGGTCGACATCCTTTCTAGAGCTTCTCGGCCAATGAAGTCGTGATCGAACTTCACGAACGGGCCATAGCCCAGCTCATACGGCGTCATGTAGTAGTCTTCGATGTTGTTTGAGACGAAACTGCCTGCCAGAGAACCGGTTCCTTCGTAACTTGTCGCGGGCAGCCACTGCCTGTATGCCTTCATTTTTTCGCCGGTGTAGACAGCCGGAAGTGGCGAAGGAATCCAGCCAGATTCTAGCGTGTTCGACGCGTAGGCTCGAGCTCCCACTTCCCGCAGGCCATAATCCCTGCCAGCCTCAACAATCGCTGCGCGGATCTCTTCGCGCTCCTCATACGGCCCCCAGACCTCGAGTCCCGGAGCGCCGGCCATACCATGGCGCAGAGCTCGAACTCGCCGCCCGTTGATTTTGATCGCATCCATGTTGAAGAACTTGATTTCTGGAAGCGGTCCGCCATTCAGTTTTTCAAGGATCTGCGTAGCATTGGGTCCCTGAACCTGATAGCGGTAAACCGTGCGTATCACTGCCTGGCCGCGCGGATTCGAAGGAGACCTGTCATCCCGCTTGATCTTCAGGTTGTATCCGCCCGTCGCGGCATGGAACTCGATCCAGCTAGCGGTTGGCGCCCGCCCGACGAAAACCAGGCTGTTCTCTTCCAAGTGGAATAGGATGCCGTCGCCAATTACATAGCCATCGTAGCTGCACGGCGCGAATTGTTTCGCGCGATTGACCGGGAATTTTGCAAAGCTATTCGTGCCGAGATGGGATAGCATTTTGAGGGCGTCGGGGCCCTCCACATACACGTTCGCCATGTGATGAGTCTGATCGAACAGAACCGCCGTTTCGCGCCAGGCCCGCTGTTCATCGCGCCAATTCGAATATTCCGACGGCACCACTGGATACACGTACGCGCCGATCTGCGAATTACGAAGCATGTTCACCGGATTACCCGAGGCTTTTAGCAAATCCTCCAAACTCTGCTGGCTCATAACCCCTCTCTTAGTCGCAAAAGTATTTGATTCTGGCATTTAAATTTCTCAATTCCTTGTCCATGGCTCCGAACGCGGCAGGCATCTACGGCAGGTCGCTCGCCCCTTCGCCTGTATCCATCATTTCGAAAACGGTCGATGATTGTACACCGGATTCGCGTCCAGAGGGAGCATTTGAGATCGATTCGGCGTGAATGGACTGCAGTTGCGTGAGCTCCTCTTGCACCCTCGACCATTCTTTTCGCTTCATATTGATACCGTACTGACCGTTGGGGTCCTGATAGAACCCCAATAGCTCTGCCCGAATCTCCGGCGTCACACCGCGAAAGTCTTGCTTTGCCAGCGCATTCAGCCATTGCGCCTGCGTCTGATCGTCGAGCCAATATTGTCCCGGTCCAGTCGCTCCCCCCGTATCGAGATTGTCGTTCGGTACGTTCGGAAGCCCTGCGCTGGCCTGATTCAGCAACTTTCGATAATCGTCG
>JASHRI010000181.1 GCA_030037435.1 Candidatus Acidiferrales bacterium
ACGTACCTCAGGATGCTGCGACGCAGGCCTTCTACAACAACATCTTCAAGCTCTATAACGGTGCGGGCGGCATATCCAGAGCGACGCTGGATGATGGTTCGTGCGGCGGCATCACGGCCATTATCGGAGCAAATCAGGATTGCACCGAGTCGTGGGTTGATTCGCTCTCGAATGGAAACAAAGAATGGCTATTGATCGGGCGCGTCGACTACAACGCGGGTACGAATGACAAAATTTACGGCCGATTCAAGATGGACCGTGGCACGCAGCCGACCTACACGGATCCGATCAACGTTGCCTTCGACAACCAGAGCGTTCAGCCGCAGGACGAAGGGCAACTGAACTACACCCACATCTTCAGTCCGAACATCGTCAACAATTTCATCGGCTCGGTACTCTGGTACTCGGCGATTTTCGGGAGCCAGAACCCCACGAGTGCGCTGAATCTTTTCCCCGGCAACCTGGTGTTTCTAGACGGGAGCACTGCGACATCCGGAAGCATTAGCGCGCTAGGTACAGGATCAGGCAGCCCCAATGGATTCGTAGCAGGATTTCTATTCCCGCAGGGCCGCGATGTGACTCAGTGGGGACTTGTGGACGACCTCTCCATCACGCGGGGAAGCCACGCATTCAAGATGGGTGTGAACTTCCGCCGCGACGATGTGAGCGACCACACTGCTTCGGAGTTGACACAATACCCTGTTATACAAACTTCGATGTTCGGGTTCGCGAATGACCAGATCAGCCCCGCGTGCACGCTGCTTGCTGTAGGTGCATGCGGACCGGGCGGCAGCGTGCTCTCCAACTTTGCCGAATCGCCAGTTCAGCCGATCGCAATCTACAGCATCGGCACGTATTTCCAGGATGAGTGGCGCGCCAGCTCCAAGCTCAAGCTAACCCTGGCAGCTCGACTGGAGCGGAACTCGGGTGGGTCGTGCCAGCATGCATGCGCGACCTTGCCAGCTAGCCCATTCAGTGATTTGTCTCACAGCGCGGACACGCCGTACAACCAGTCGTTTTTGTCGGGCGCGACGAGCATCGCAAATGTTGAAAAGTTCGTCTTCGAGCCGCGCTTCGGCTTCGCGTGGACCCCTGTGGGTGACAGCACGGTATTGCGAGGCGGCATCGGAGTTTTCTCGGACTTGTATCCGGGGGTCGTCTTGGACGCGTTCACGACGAATTTTCCGGAGGTTAACGTCTGGAACGTGAATCCGGGAACAGCGACGCTGGCCTTTGACAAGAATCCACTGGCCTCCACAGCATTTCCGGACAGCGGTCCGGCGGCGGTGCAGGGATGCAATGCAGCGTTTTCCTCGAATTACGCATCCGGTGGAAACTTGCCGAGCCTGATTACCGCTTATGGCTCATTGGCGAATCCAACCGGTTGCTTCTCATCCACAGGCACTCCGCTGGTGCCGAACTACAACGAGGTCAACGGGAAGCTTCTGAACCCGAAGTACCTCGAGTGGAACTTCGAAATCCAGCACAGCTTTGGGCGAAGCATGGTGCTCTCCGTTAATTACGTGGGCAATCACGGTTGGGATGAGCTGCTGCAGAATCCATATCTGAACGCCTTCTGCGATGCCAATTGCACCAACCTTGGCTTGACCAACACCGGCCTTCCGTCCGTCGCTCCGGATCCTCGAGTGGGCAGCGTACTTGCGCTGACGAACAATGCCTACTCAAACTACAACGGCGTGACGTTCTCCCTGAAAGAAAACAACTGGCATGGACTGATGTATCAGTTCAACTACACGTATTCGCACGCGCTGGACGTGATTTCCAATGGGGGAACTGGCGAGACCCCATTCAGCGTGATCACAAGCCTTGGATACCAGATTGATCCGTTCAATCCAAGCGCCAGTTACGGTAACGCGGACTACGACGCCCGCCAGAACTTGAGCGCGAACTACGTGTATCAGCTGCCGTTCAAGAGCGAAAACCGCATGATGGATGCAGCGATTGGCGGCTGGCAGGTATCAGGGACGTTCTTTTTCCACACGGGCTTCCCATTCTCGGCAATTGATGACGCATCGATCCAGACTCTCGCGTCGACCAACAACATGAACCATGGGATCATCCTCCTGCAGCCTGTTTCGTCGTTCACGCAGCGGAACTTCCCCAATGGACGCCAGTGCGCGCAGTGGCTTGTTGGGGGGCCAACCTGCTTCACCACCGCGGACTTTGCGCCTGACACGAACTTTGTCGGCGACGTGGTGGGACGCAATGCGTTCACCGGGCCGGGCTTCTTCGGAGCCGATTTCAGCCTCCGGAAGGGTTTCAGGCTGACGGAGCGGGCGCAATTCCAAGTGGGCGTGAATGTATTCAATGTGTTCAATCACACCAACATTGGCGCTCCTTGGGCATCCACAAATCCGGCTCTTCCGTTCGGCGGATCTTTCTTCACAGCACAGCCACCCACGTCTCCTTACGGCGCATTCGCAGCAGCCGCCACGGACATGAGGATGGCGCAGATAATGGCGAGGTTCGAGTTCTAAACCTTCGCACCATTTAGCGAAAAAGGCGGCTCGAGGTCGAGCCGCCTTTTTTGTTTTTTCCTTCGCTTTTACCGCAGATGGCCCTGTTCAATGCGAGGTAACCCTTTACATCCCGCAAACATCCAACTCCAATGGCGCTTAATATCCCAGCCCAATCCTAGCGGCGCCGCGCTGGTGCAGTTCACAACGCCCCAAATTGCCGGGGCGAGCTTCAATTAAATCCAACTCTCCGAGGGAGGGAGATGCTCATGTTGCGCAGACTCGCGTTGCTCGCTGGATTGATTCTAGCGGTCGGTTTTTCAGTGCTTCCAGCCCACGCCCAGGACCAGATTCAAATCTTCGGCGGTTACTCCTACATGCACATGGACGACGCCCCGTTGGCGACGAATCTGAACGGCTGGGAACTTTCGGGGCAATACAAGCTGGCTCCCTGGGTGGGTGCCGTGGCTGATTTTGACGGGCACTACGGGGGCGGCGTGAGCACGCATACGTTTTTGTTCGGCCCGCAGATTTCTTGGCCAGCGCGCGTGTCGCCCTTCGCACACATCTTGCTGGGCGGGGCACACACAAGCGTGTTCGGGGCCGGCAACACGTCGTTCTCGCTGGCCCTGGGAGCGGGAATCGACTCGAGAATCGTCCCTCACGTGTACTGGCGCGTCTTCCAGGCCGACTACATTCCCACCTACTTCTTCAATCAGACGCAGCACAATGTGCGCATTTCGACGGGCATCGTGATCCACTTTTAGCTGCGGATCAAAATGACCGGTTGGAGCGGCTCGTTCTGCGCCGATACGGCCTCGCGAGCCGCCTTCACTCGTCTCGGTCAGTCGAGCTGGAATTTCACGGTGATATAGGTCTCGACCTCGACCGGCTGGCCATTGAGCCGCGTCGGCTCGTAGCGCCATTGGCGCACCGCCTGCAGTGCGGCCTGCGCCAGGATTTGGTTGCCGCTGAGGACTTCGAGCGCGCGGACGCTGCCGTCGGCGCCAATGATTGCTCGCAATTGCACCGTTCCGGAGAGGTGCGTGAACTCCGCGAGTTTTGGATATTCCGGCTCGACGCGATGCGCCAGCCGAGCTTCCATCACGCCCTCGCTCTGCTTGATCCGCTTGTTTTTCTCGCCGGCTTCACGGGGAGGCGCGATGGCAATCACGTCGCGGCCGTTCCATCCAATTCCGCTGCCGGAATCTGCGGCGGCGAGCGGCTGATCGACGTTGGGCGCCTCACCCGGTCCCTGATCGATGTGCGGCGGGATCACCGGCGGCTGGTATAACGGTGCCGCGATCGGCATTGGCGCTGTTACCCCTGGCTCCCTGGACTGGAGAACCCGGGGCGGGTTCACTTGCCGCGTGGCGTGATAAATAGGCGCAGGCGTGACCGTGAACAGCGCTGGCAACGCGCCAGGGGCGATTAGAGGACATAGCAGAAGCGCACCAACGAGTATTAGCTCGATGGCAACGGCCGCAGCGACAGCGCCCCTGCGAAGCCGCCAGGCTCGCCTACGCGCAACGGTGTCGCTATCCATCATGCAGTGCGACAAGTTCCCCAGATCGCTCATGGACACACCTCCGGCTCGAAATGGACGTGCAGATTGCGTTGGCGGCAGCCGAATGAGCCTTACGGCTTGGTCGGCGCCGCGTGGGGATTTCGGTGGAGTCCGCGGTCTCTAATAGGAAATAGACACCGGCTACCCCGGACGGTGCCCGGTGTTTCGACAGGAGTCGAGAAAAATGGAACGGGCTCAGTGAGTTGCAAGGCGTTGTAGCTGAGTGCATCGCTCCGGCAATGTCGTGCGTCTAAAAATCGTGATGACGAATCCCGGAGTCGGGAGTCATATCAGAATGAGGTGGACATCATGAGCCGATCATCCATTGAAACGGTAGGAGTTCGCTATACTGGCTGGGCCGCTCTGAATCGCGATCCGCTGGAAGATGTAGTCGAGTACACCTGCCCGCATTGCGGCGCAAAGGGCGCCAAAGCTGCGCGACGGCCGCGGTCGGCGTATCACTTCACGGACGGATTCCTCCAGGACCTGCAGGGCGAGGCGGGCACCTGCCGGGAATGCAAGCAATCGCTGAGGGTTGCGCCGGTGGTGCTTGTACACGATCGGGACGAACAGCGACGATTTAACGCTGTATTCCTGGCGGATCTTGACCTGTCGAAGAACTGAGCCCCCGGGCATTTCTAGACGTAGGCGGGCATGCTACGAGCCGAATCCTCTGGTGGCAGCGCCGATTTGAGGTCGTTAACCTACTGAAAAGAAAAAGGGAAGGGAGCATCAGCTCCCCTCCCTTGTTCCCCCCTTACCCGCAGTACAAAACCAGGACCGCGATCTTGGCATACTCGGAAGGCCGAATCGGGTCAGCTGCTATATAGGGGATGGGCTAGACCCCGGAGAAGGTTGCCCGTCTCGGGGGTTCGACCAGGCTGCGGCTATCTACGCTGCAGCTCCTCGGGGTCGAGGGCCAGGTGATCCGCTTCCATGCTCGTACGGACCCGTTCGAACGCCTCGTCCACGGTATCAGCAAACTGAAGCATCTTGTACTCTTGCTCATTAATTGTCCCGGTCCGGACCATGTACTTCCAGTTCAAGACTTTATCCCAATAGTCGCGACCGTAGATCAGGATCAGGTGGCGGGCCGGGAGCTTGCCGGTCTGCAGGAGCGTGAGCATTTCCCACAACTCGTCCATCGTGCCAAAGCCGCCGGGAAAAACGATCAGGGCCTTGGCCATCTGTGCGAACCAGAGCTTGCGCATAAAAAAGTAGTGGAAGAAAAAGTTCAGCTCCGGAGTGATGTAGGGATTGGGCTTTTGTTCGTGCGGCAGCTCGATGCTCAAGCCGATCGACGTGCCGCCGGCTTCGGCAGCGCCGCGATTGGCTGCCTCCATGATTCCCGGGCCGCCTCCTGAACAAATCACGAAACGCTTGGGATGCGGGCCGAGCGTCTTGGCCCAGGCGGTGATTCGGCGGGAAAGCTCGCGCGCGTCCTCGTAGTAGCGCGACATTTCCACGATCGATTTCG
>JASHRI010000182.1 GCA_030037435.1 Candidatus Acidiferrales bacterium
CCCATGATCGGCGGTGCTATGGGACGCGGCGGATGGGGTGGTGGAGGCTTCGGAGGCGGATTCGGTGGCGGCGGTGGATTCGGCGGTTTTGGAGGAGGGGGATTTGGCGGAGGTGGTGCGAGTGGAGGCTGGTAGAGCGGGAAGGAAGCAGCGATGGAAGCGAAGCTAAGCGAACTCGTAAAGCGTCTGCGCGAGGCGGCGGGCGACAACCTCACGGCTGTGGTGCTCTACGGGTCTGCCGTCACAGGAGAATTTCTAGAAAAGCATTCGGATTTGAACGTCCTATGCATCGTAGGCCGCGCGGGCTCGGCCGAGCTCGAACAGATGCATCCGGCAGCCGACTGGTGGATACGCCAAGGCAATCCAGTGCCTTTGCTATTTACGTTTGAGGAATTGGCGCGTTCCTCAGACGTGTTTTCCATCGAGCTTCTGGACATGAAGCGCCGGCATCGAATGCTTTTCGGCGAGGATTTTTTGGAAAAATTCGATGTTCCGCTCCGCCTTCATCGCCTGCAGGTCGAACGAGAACTACGCATCAACTGGCTGCGATTGCGACAAGCCCTTCTCGGCGCTCCGCGGCAGAAAAAAGCTCACCTTGCTTTGATGCTGGACTCGGTTTCGACCTTCTGTGCCCTCTTCCGCCACGCTCTTTTGGCTATAGGTCAGCCGTGGGTGGAGACCAGGCGCGAAGCTGTGTCTGCATTCGCGGCCTTGACGGGAGCGGATCCGTTAGGCTTCAACGCAATCCTGGATTTCAGGGAAGGGAAGCAAAGTGGCGGCCAGATTGATACAGAAGCTGCGATGCATGCGTATTTAGAGTTCGTGGAGGTTGTGACGAACGACGTCGATAGGCGACTGAGCACGTCTTAGGGCGTTCGGACTCCGTCCATCTGCGCGGTCCGACCGCCGGCCATTTCCGACTGACCTGACAAGCCGCAATTCAGCGGCTACGGGAGGCGACTCGTGAAACGAAGCACTGCTGTTGTTCTGGTAGTGGTGGTCGTGGTGCTCTTTCTGGTGTTCGCGAGCATCGGCATGTACATTTCGAGCCGCAACAAGATGGTGACGCTAAACGAAACTGTAAAGTCGGACTGGGCGCAGGTTGATGTCGTGCTGCAGCGCCGGGCTGACCTGATACCCAACCTGGTGGAAACCGTAAAGGGTTACGCAGCTCAGGAACAGACCGTATATGACGACATAGCAAAGGCGCGTTCCTCGCTGCTAAATGCGAACACTCCCGCGGACAAAATTGCCGCAAACGGACAACTCGATGGCGCGCTGGGCCGGCTGCTCCTGATCGTGGAAAACTATCCGCAGCTCAAATCGAATGAAAACTTTCTGCAGCTGCAGGACGAGCTGGCCGGCACAGAAAATCGCATCGCTGTTGAACGAAAACGCTACGACGACGCACTGATGGCCTACAACACCTACATCGGTCTGTTTCCAAACAACATCTTCGCGGGGTGGGCGGGTTTCCAACGTAACAACGCGTATTTTGCGGCGTCAGAGGCCTCGCGTGAAGTGCCGAAAGTACAGTTCCCAGGGCCAAATCGCTGACGAGGGGTGACGCGAAGGCGGCCCGACAGATGCACTCGCCTTGACCGGATACTCTGAGCCGCGATACGCTAATTCGCGACAAGGTTGATGAAACAAACCGTCCGAATCGCCGGAGGCATCAACGAGCTCTTCGGCACCCTCGATGAAAACCTGAAATTCCTTGAGTCCGCCCTGCGCATCACTACACATCTGAATGACCGCGATCTGGAAATCGAGGGCGAGCCGGCACAAGTAGAGCGCGCCGCACGCATTTTGGGTTCTTACAATGACCGCGTGCGCGAAGGGCACATCCCAGATCGCCAAGAAGTGAAGGCTTTGCTGCGCGTTGCGGCCAGCGAGCCGACTTCCACCTTGCACGGCGCATTCTCGCCCACGCATACACGCTCGTTCGGCAAAAAGAATATTGCGCCCAAGAGCCCGAACCAGCGCCGCTACATCGAGGCTCTTGAAACGTACGACATGGTGTTTGCGATCGGTCCCGGCGGCACGGGCAAAACATATCTGGCAGTGGCCATGGCCGTCTCGGCCCTCCTATCGAAGCAGGTGAATCGGATCATTTTGGCACGGCCCGCGGTCGAGGCTGGTGAACGCCTTGGATTTCTGCCCGGCACGCTGCAAGAGAAGGTCGATCCCTATATGCGGCCGCTCTACGATGCGCTCCACGACCTGCTTGAGGCCGACAAGCTAGAACGGTTCCTCGAGAAAGACATCATCGAAGTGGCGCCGCTGGCGTTCATGCGGGGCCGTACCCTGAACGATTCGTTCGTCATCCTGGATGAGGCGCAGAACACCACCAGCGAGCAGATGAAAATGTTTCTCACTCGCCTTGGGTTCAATTCCAAGGCCGTGATCACGGGCGACATCACGCAGATCGATTTGCCGGACAGCCGGAAGTCGGGCTTGGTTGAGGCCATCGATGTGGTCGGCCGGATCGAAGGTATTGAGTTGGTTTACTTCGACGAACGCGACGTGGTGCGGCACAACTTGGTGCAACGCATCATCAAGGCCTACGACGAGTACTCGGGCAATAGCAACGGGTCGACACGGGCCACCCCGCGCGAATAGGCTTGAACTCCTCCGCGAAAACCATCCCGGGCAACCGCCGCACGCGGTAAACTCCTGATTCCGCCATGAACGATCCGCTCGAAAATTGGGCCGACCAGGTTCGCGCTGGTGACGTTCGCGCGATTTCGCGCGCCATGTCGGCGATCGAAAATCGGTCAAGCGAAGCCGAGGCGTTGCTGAAGTATCTCTTTCCGCATACGGGCCGAGCCTTCCGCATAGGCGTCACCGGCGCGCCGGGGACGGGCAAAAGCACGCTCGTCGATCAAATGGCAGCCTTTTATCGACGCCAGGGCAAGACCGTCGGCATTATTGCCGTGGATCCTTCGAGTCCGTTCACTGGCGGCGCCATTTTGGGCGACCGGATTCGCATGCAGCGGCATGCCGGCGATAACGGCATTTTCATTCGTTCGATGGCCACGCGCGGGTATCTGGGCGGCCTGGCGCAGGCCACCGGCGATGCGACACTGTTGCTCGACGCAGCGGGCAAAGACGTAATCCTCATCGAGACCGTAGGAGTAGGCCAAGGTGAAATCGAAGTCGTTCGCCTGGCCGATTGCACGCTGGTTGTGTTGGTCCCAGGCATGGGCGACGACGTGCAGAACCTCAAGGCCGGCCTGATGGAGATCGGCGACATCTTCGTCCTCAACAAATCCGATCGAGAAGAGGCCGGCCGTTTTGAGCAGCAGCTGCTTGCCATTCTGGAATTGGTGCCCGCGCGAAACGGGTGGAAACCTCCCGTCGTTAGGATGGTGGCCACAGCAAATCAGGGAACCGATGCCTTGGCGCACCAGATCGATCTGTTCCGCAAGCATCAAGCGGGCGCCACGGATCGCGGCGCGCGCGAACTCGTCTACTGGAAGGAATGGCTGTTGCGTCTGTTGCAGGGGCGCCTGATCGAACGCACCTTGGGCAATCATACGAGCGAGGCCGAATTTGATCGGATGGTATCCGAAGTAGCCGCGCGAAAAAAAGACCCCTATGCCGCCGTTAACGAAATTCTGGCGCGATCAAAGCGGGACTAAGTTCTGAAAACTTCGGTCACCTCCGCGCAATCGCTTGACTCTGGGTGCCTCCCTCCGTATTTTTGTGAGTCAGCCATTTACCTGCCTGTATCATCTCTCCGCGGGCAGCATCCAGGCTGCTTCCAGGAAATAGGGTTTGAGACTCGGCGACCTCGAATTCCACATCATCTCCGATGGCCGCGTTCTGCTCGACGGTGGCGCGATGTTCGGCGTAATCCCGCGGCCGTTATGGGAGAAAAAAATCGCCCCAGACGCCCGCAATCGGATCGTGCTTTCGATGAATTGCTTGCTGATCCAGGCAAGCGGCAAGCGAATTGTGGTCGAGACGGGCGCGGGCGGCAAGATGTCCTCGAAGCTGCGCGATATCTACGGCCTCGACGGACCGCGACTCGATGACGGTTTGCACCGCTATGGCCTGCGCGCCGAAGACATCGACGTTGTCATCAACACGCATCTGCATTTCGATCACTGCGGCGGCAATACGCGCCTGGAGCGAGATCGCGTCGTCGCCGCTTTCCCAAATGCCCGATATGTGATTCCGCGCGGCGAGTACGAACACGCTTTGCATCCAAGCGAACGCGATCGCGCCAGCTATTTCCCTGAAAATTTCGCTCCACTTGACGATGCCGGGCTTTTGTCGCTTATCGACGGCGACAGCGTGATCGTGCCGGGCGTCGAAGTCGTCCGCGTCCCCGGCCATACAGCAAACATGCAGTGCGTGAAGTTGACTGGTGCGGAAAAACTGCGTTTTTCCTGGCCGACCTTGTGCCGACCAGGGCGCATCTCCCGCTTCCGTGGATTATGGGTTACGATCTCTACCCCATGACCACGCTTGAGAATAAGAAACGCTGGCTTCCTGAAATCGCTCGCGAAGGATGGATCGCGCTCTTCGCGCATGACTCACAAGTCCAGGCTGCATACCTGCGCGAGCGTAGCGGTGAATGGGACGCGGAGCCCGTTGTAGTCGATTAGGAACGACCGGGGCCAAACCCCAGGAGCGAGGATGGCAAAGGCCAAAAAGTCGAAGCGACAGCAGGAGCCGGTCAAAATCGGCATCATTGGCGGCAGCGGGCTCTATCAGATGGCGGGTCTTACGGATACTCGCGAAGTGAGGGTGAAGACGCCATTTGGCGATCCGTCGGATGCGATCGTGGTGGGCGCGCTGGAGGGCCGCCGCGTCGCGTTCCTCGCGCGGCACGGACGCGGCCATCGCTTCCTGCCCAGTGAAATCAACTACCGCGCTAATATTTGTGCCTTGAAAATGTTAGGCGCGGAGCAAGTAATTTCCGTCAGCGCGGTCGGGTCGCTCCGCGAAGACATTCCTCCGCTCGATTTCGTCATCCCGGATCAGTTTTT
Organism: Candidatus Acidiferrales bacterium; assembly: GCA_030037435.1. GTDB lineage: Bacteria > Acidobacteriota > Terriglobia > Acidiferrales > UBA7541 > Palsa-295. Next base: position 5,001 of record JASHRI010000182.1, read on the forward strand.
CGATCGCACGCGCGGACGTATCGCAACTTTTTTTGGTGAAGGCGTGGTCGCTCACGTCAGCTTCGACAAACCTACCTGTCCACATCTTTCGGCGCAGTTTGCCGCTGCCTGCGAACGCGTCGGCGTGAAGGCGCACCGCGGCGGCACGTATGTTTGCATGGAGGGCCCGCAGTTTTCGACGCTTGCAGAATCCCACACGTACCGTCAATTGCGGTTTGACGTGGTCGGCATGACGAATCTTACGGAAGCCAAGCTCGCGCGCGAGGCCGAACTCTGTTACGCGACGTTCGCGATGGTGACTGACTACGATTGCTGGCACCCACAGCACGATGCGGTATCGCTCGAGGAAATCGTTCGGAACCTCACTAAAAACACGGAGAACGTGCAGAACGCGATTCGGGAGGCCGTACGCACGATCACAGGCGAGCGCAACTGCAAGTGCGGCACGGCGCTGGCTCACAACATTTATACCGATCGCAAGGCGATTCCGGCGGCTGCAAAGAAACGCCTGGCGCCAATTATCGGCAAATATGTTTCCTAGTGCGATTGCATACCAAAAAACAGGGAGATCTCATGTCACTTCTCGTAGTCGGTTCTGTCGCATTCGACGCCATCGAAACTCCGCTCGGCAAAGTGGACCGCACTCTCGGAGGCGCGGCCAGCTATTTCGCTCTGGCTGCGAGCCACTTCACGCCAGTGCGTGTCGTCGCGATCGTCGGTGACGATTTCAAGGATGAGCACAAAGCCATATTTCGGGGCCGCAAGATCGATTTGTCGGGCCTGGAGCATGCCGCCGGTAAAACGTTCTTCTGGTCCGGCCGCTACAGCCAAAACATGAACGAGCGCACCACCCTCACAACCGAGTTGAACGTGTTCGCCGACTTTAATCCGACGCTACCGGAGCCGTACCTGAATTCGTCCCACGTGTTTCTCGGCAACATCGCTCCTAAACTGCAACGCTCCGTGCTGAAACAGGTTCGCGGCAAACCGAAAGTGGTTGGGCTCGACACAATGAATTATTGGATTGATGGTGCGAATAGCGACTTGCGTGAAACGCTCAAGCACGTGCAAATCCTCACCATCAACGACGACGAGACCCGGCAGTTGACGGGGGAGCACAACCTGCTACACGCCGCAAAGCAGGTCTTTAAGATGGGTCCAAAGATTCTGATTGTGAAACGCGGCGAGTACGGCGCTTTGATGGTGCATCCCAATTTCATTTTTTCAGTCCCTGCCTTCCCATTGGAAGAGGTCAAGGACCCCACCGGCGCCGGTGATAGCTTTGCCGGGGGGTTCATGGGCTATCTGGCAAGCGAAGGCAGCTTGAGCGAGCACGCCCTTCGCCGTGCGATGGTCTATGGTTCGGTGATGGGCAGCTTTACGGTCGAGAGCTTCGGCGTCGAAAGACTGGCCAAGGTGAAAAGAGCCGAGATTCGCGCACGTGCGCGGCGCTTTTCGAAGCTCACGGCGTTTAAGCTCTAAGTGCCGAAGCTGAGCGTGGTTTCGGCCAACCCTTCGGTCCGATCTGGAATCCGAGTTGACGTGCTGTGCGCGGGAATGCTATCAATCGTGCCTGTTTTGCGTGGGAATGGCGGGCGATTCGGTACTTCCTCGCTCTTTCGCTCGGTTGCCGGCGTCGTCCGGCTCCGGGATTTCCGCTGATACTTACGGGAGGTCAGGGTTGAAGCATTTGCGTTGGGCTGTGCCTGTGCTTGCGGTCAGTGCACTGCTCATCTTCCCAAGTTGCGGAGGCAACAATGCCCCGCCGTTCAATCAGACCCCGTCGCTCACGCTAATCGTCCCGTCCAACATCACTGCGGGCAGCCAGGATTTTACGCTCTTTATTTCGGGGACGGGCTTCATTGCCGATCAGAAGGGCGTGACGTTTGCCTATTGGAATGGTTCGCCGCGTTCTACAAACCTCAACGTGAATACGGGACAGCTTGAAGTTTCGATCTCCGCGGCAGATGTTGCGAATCCAGGGGTAGTCAATGTGAGTGTGACGACTCCCGGGCCGGGCGGTGGACCTTCCCAGAATTCCTTGCCGTTTCAAATCGTGCAGGTACAGCCAGGCGCGCCCGTCATTACGTCCCTTTCGCCTTCGAGTGTCGATGTGAATGCGACGCCGCCCAAGGTTGCTATTACGGGATCGAATTTCGCTGCGGGCGACGTCGTGACTTGGAACGGAGGCGACCGCGCTTCGACGTCCACCTTCCTGGATCAAAACGACATGACGGTGCAGGCAACGGCCGCCGATGTGTCTGC
>JASHRI010000016.1 GCA_030037435.1 Candidatus Acidiferrales bacterium
GACGGGTGAATGAAGAGATTTGCGGATGCGTTCTTAGCCGCTCGAAAGGTCAGTTCCACTTCCGCGCGATGCATGGGATTTTGAGGCTGAAAACCCACAACGCGACGCCATCCCAGCGCGGCAAAGTCGGCACGTGTCTCCGCCGGTGAAAGACGAAAAGCGCGGTAATCATAATGCGAGGGAGTTTGCAGTCCCTCAATCAGACCCGACACGTAGACCGGGTTGCCCCTCTGCATGAGATACGCGACGCCGGGATGAGAAGAATCGCTGGTGCCGAAGACATTCTCCGCTTCGCATTTTCGATCCGGTTCCCAGAGCTCACGAACGTGAAGCACCGCGAGCATGGCGCCTTCCGCATCTCGCAAAGCCAACGGCGCGTCCGGTTTCAACTGGCGTGCTAGCTCCGAAGGAATATCCAGAACAATCGGTATCGGCCATAACAAACCATTCGCGAGGCGCATGGACGAGCAGACGGACTCATAATCGGCCCGGCCGAGAAAACTCTCGAGCGGAGAGAAAGAACCGGTAATTAGCATTTCAAGATCGCAAAGCTGGCGAGGAGTGAGATCCCAAGACGGCCAATTTCTCGAAGCAGAGCGCAACTCTTGCCTGCGCTCCGCATCCACGATCCGATTAACCAGCTTGCCGCCATACGGCGGATTCAAATGATCCGAGTTGTTCATAGTGACTTGGGGCTGCAATTCAGCTTTAAGTCGCAATCGCTTCACTTTACGCGTAAAACGACGGTGAAACGAAGCGTGCTCATCGGGCCACACGAAACGTACAGGAATCACAGACCAGATTACACAGCGAAGAAGGAAAAAGCCACGGAGAGGTGGGTGTGCGCCATCAGACGCGTGCCATGACTGTTAGCAAGCTGGTCCCAGCAGAATGGACAACTGAGTCCCTTCGCAGCATGGGAGGCCAGCCTTTGCCGGGGTGCTCGGGATATAGTCGTTGTCAATTCGGCAACTCGCTTGCAACGCGATTTTGAGGCGAGATACTTCGATCTTATCGGCCAGGTTCTCTCGAACGGTACTTCCACGATGACAGGCAAAGCCGATTACAACGATCTGGGCAATACTGGCCTGAACCCCGGCGATACAATCACCGCAACGTTTGCTGCAGATCCCGTGAACGCGGGAAGGCTCACCGCCCAACTTGGCATCACGGGGACCGGTGGAACAACCAACGAGAGCATCACCTTGTATCAGGTAAATGACGGCCTGCTCTTCCACGTTGATATGGATTCTCCGGGTATTCAACTCGGCAATTCAGCTATCGGCGTCTTCGAAAAACAACAATAAGCGCCGATCTTGCCAACGTTCACGATGTTTGCCGACGCGGCGAATGAACGATGTAAGTGGCTTGTTTTCTTTAAAATCGAGGAGACGATCTCGGGAATGTCAGCTGATCGGGAACGGCTTGCACCAGCACACCGTGCGGGCCCTCTTTTCCGCACTTGTGGTCGATGAAGCCAACTAAGGTCATGATCGCGCAAACCTCGTGTTAGCCCTTATTGACCTACCCCCCTGCTATGTTAGGCTCTCGGCGGTATGGCGCCAAAGTGCTTCTCATAAGTACGCAAGTACAGGTTTGTGTTCTCGCATGCCTGATCAAAGCAAGTAGACGGCAGATAAGTTCCCGGGAATCAACTCCGTAGAAGGGCTCCAATTTTTCGAGTGTCTATGGAATGCTGAGTGCAGAAGTCTCGAAGAGGACTGAGTCGTGAGGGTTATTCAAACGATATGAGTGAAATCGCTCTCGAATTCGACAGGGTTTGGAAGAAGTTCAAGAGGGGCGAGATTCACGACTCTCTTCGGGATTTGATCCCGGCGGCTACGCGAGCAATCTTCGGGAAGAATTACGGAAGCGACCTTGAGGAGCGTGAGTTTTGGGCCCTTCAGGACGTCGATTTCCAGGCACGCAAAGGTGAGGCGCTGGGAATCATTGGCGCGAATGGAGCTGGGAAAAGCACGGTTTTGAAGCTCCTCAGCCGAATTCTGCGCCCGAATCGCGGACGCATCGTCGCTCATGGCCGGTTAAGCGCACTGATCGAGGTGGGGGCCGGCTTCCATCCGGACTTGACGGGAAGAGAGAACGTGTATTTGAACGGTTGCATTCTGGGGATGAAGCGGCAAGAGATTTCGCGGAGGTTCGACGAAATCGTGGAATTCTCCGGAGTAGGCGATGCGATTGACACTCCCGTAAAACGCTATTCGTCGGGTATGTATGCGCGCCTTGGCTTTGCGGTGGCGGCGCACGTTGACCCGGAGATTTTACTGATCGATGAGGTGCTGAGCGTTGGAGACATGAGTTTTCAAGAGCGATGCTTCCGGAAGATGGAAGAAAAGGTCAGTTCCGGGGCCGCCGTTGTTTTCGTCTCGCACAATCTGCAGGCGATAGCAGCGCTTTGCAGCCGATGCATCGTATTAGCAAAGGGAGTCAAGGTTTATGACGGTTCGACGGCGGGTGCACTTCAGGCCTACTGCGACGCCGTGAACAAGGTCGGTATAGCGGACCTGGAAAGACGTCCGAAGCTCCAGGTGCTTTCTGCGAAGTGGATCCAGCCCGACACCGCCAATACTCCCGTACTCCGCCCACGAGACGCTTGCAAATTGATGGTTACGTTTGAGTGCCTGGAGGACGGGCCACCATTCTGTGCGGGATTCATCGTCAGGCGGACTAGGGACCTGCTCTATTGTTACGGCGCGACGACTGAAGAGCTGGAGCAGCCTCTGATCGAGTGCAAAAAGGGTTCCGTCTTGAAAGTCGTATACAGCTTCAAGAATAACTTTCTCCGAGGCCACTATCGGATTGACTTGAACATACGCGATCCGCGAAGCGCGACGTTTCTTTCGCAGGTAGACGGGATCGCAAGTTTCTCGGTGGATGAGCGGATCTCATATGACGGAGTGGTTGACCTCGGTCTTGGGGTAGAGGTAGAGCACGGGTAAGTAGGAGTGTGCCCTCCGGTGATTCGGTTCCTCGCGACTTGCTGCTTGCGTCCCAGAGGTCAAAATGAAAATCCGGGCTAGGATCAAATTCGCGTCTGAGGAGTGGAAATATCGTAGCTTGTGGAGGAAATACAATCTATACACGATGATTCCGGAAAGGCAGTACTGTGGGAATTTGCGCTTGGCGGCTACGGTGGCCCGGATCAAGGGAAGCATTGTCGAGTGCGGCACCTGGCGAGGCGGGATGATTGCCGGAATAGCGGACGTCGTCGGCAACGGCCGCAGCTATTATCTATATGATAGTTTCCAGGGCCTTCCACCTGCCAAGGGGATTGACGGAGTGGCCGCCCGGGCTTGGCAGGCCAATACCTCATCCGCGGGATATTACAACAACTGCACAGCATCCGAGGAGGAAGCTCGGTCCGCGATGGCGAAGGCGAAGGTCAAGGACTACAACATTGTAAAAGGCTGGTTCCACGAGACGCTGCCTGATTTTCCGCGAACACCCATCGCGCTGCTTCGGATGGATGCGGACTGGTACGACTCCACGAAGTGTATCCTAGACAACCTTGCGCGCTATGTTGTTCAAGGTGGGTTGGTCGTAATCGACGACTACTATACTTGGGAGGGCTGCACGGCAGCGGTCAACGAGTACGCCGTTCAACGTAAGTGGCAAATCCGGCAAAATCAGGACGGCATCTGCTATGTGGTGGTTTAAGTCGTTTGTGTGGCGAGACCAGATGCCTGATTCCCGAGCGTAGAGGCCACGCACGTTTCGACCGAGCGCTCGATAGGCCAACCCCTCAACTAGGTGAGCGACCTACGAGGGAGAGTAAGGGTAGCTCCCCTAGCCATTAAATTTTCGTCCTACTCCCATTTCAATTTTCTATTCCGAGCGGAAAGTGGATTGCGCTCCAGAGATAGGCTGCATTGATGGCGCAAAAGTAATACGGCAATCAGAACACACTCGGTCGTAAGTCCCATCGCCAGCCGACGATGGCCAACGCATAAAATATCGCCTGGCAATATTCGGCGACCCGGCAAAATTGATTGCGAAAACCTGATGCACACCCGCGAGATTCGCAGTGATCTCCGGAGCACGTTCACGATGTTCACCGCAAGGGCTTGCTGTTTTCGCTGGCAAAGTCCGTTTTCTCGAATTGCGATGGGCTCTGGATTTCCTCCGCTGCGATGAGTTCCCGGTTTTCCTGCGGGGCGAAAAAGACCACGACGCAAGTATCACCGACTTGCTGCACACTCGCGAAGAATTGGCGCGCGCTATCGCAA